>JALYXI010000407.1 GCA_030947245.1 Acidobacteriota bacterium | reverse complement strand
GGGTCGATGGCGTCGTTCACGGCTGCCGGCACAGCTTACGCCAACTACGGGCTGGAGATGATTCCCTTCTTCATCTACTATTCGATGTTCGGATTTCAGCGCGTAGGAGACATGATTTGGGCGTTCGCCGATGCGCGCGGTAAAGGCTTCCTGATGGGCGGAACCGCCGGCCGCACGACTCTTGCCGGGGAGGGCTTACAGCACCAGGATGGACATAGCCTGGTGCTTGCCAGCACCATCCCCACCCTTGCCAGTTACGACCCTGCCTATGCTTACGAGATTGCGGTCATTGTGCAGGATGGAATTCGCCGGATGTATCAGGAAGGGGAAGACCTTTTCTACTACATCACGCTATATAACGACACCTATCCGATGGCGGCGATGCCGGAGGGTTCGCGCGAAGGCATACTGAAGGGCATATACCGGTTCAAGGCATCGGATAACAAATCGGATAACAAGAAGCCGAAGGTGAAGGTCCAGCTATTCGGCAGCGGCCCCATTCTTTTGGAAGCGGTGCAGGCCCAGGCGATTCTGGAGGAGAAGTACGGGGTTTCCGCCGATGTTTGGAGCGTGACCAGCTATAACGAGTTGCGGCGCGATGGGCTTGCGGTGGACCGCTGGAACCGGCTTCACCCGGTTGAAACGCCGAAGAAGCCGTACATCCAAACGGTGCTGGAAGGCGTGGAAGGGCCGATTGTAGCCGCCTCCGACTTCATGAAATCCGTGCAGGATCAGATTGCGCCATGGCTTCCGAACCGTATGGTGGTGCTCGGTACGGACGGCTTCGGACGCAGTGACAATCGCGAACACCTGCGGCGGCACTTTGAAGTGAACGCGGCTTCTATCGCGGCAGCGGCGTTGAGCCGGCTGGCCCGGGACGGAAAGTTCGATGCCAAGAAAGCCGCCAAGGCTTTCGCGGAACTTGGAGTGGATCCGGAGAAAATCGACGCGGCCCGGGCTTAGCGCCTAAGGAATCACAGGGCAAGCTGGGCGTAAACCGGCGTGTCGAGACCGGCAAAATCGCCGCGCCGGTACTTCGGGAATGCGGCTGCGGCAATCATGACCGCATTATCCGTCGAAAGCGCCACGCTCGGGAAGTGGATCGGGAATCCCGGATTCAATTCTGCCGCTGCTGAGCGGAGCCCACGGTTACAAGCGACGCCTCCCGCGATCATCAATGACTTAGCGCCGATTTGGCCGGCGCTGGGCTGAACTCTCAGCAACAGTTCCGCGATCACAGTGCGTTGGAAGCTGGCAAGGGCATCCAGAGTTGTCTGCGAAGTGAGGGCGAGCCACTCTTCCACCGAAGGATGTGGATTTTGCGAAACGAACTCACGGCGGCGTTCCGCTTCGGATTCCAGGTTTTGCGATTCAAACCACCGAAGCACCGCGGTTTTCAAGCCGCTGAAGCTGAAGTCGAGGCCGTTGCCTTTCATTTTCGCGATAGGGAAACGGATTGCCCGGGGATTTCCGAAAGGAGCCAAGCGGTCGATCACGGGCCCGCCGGGATAGCCGAAGCCCAGGAGTTTGCTGATTTTATCGAAGGCTTCGCCCGCCGCGTCGTCGCGCGTTTTGCCGAGAAGCTTAAGCTGGAAAGCCTGGTCGACTGCAAACAAGTGAGTATGGCCTCCGCTGACCACCAGGGCGAGGGCGGGGAACTGCACCGGCCGTCCTGCCTGGTTTGCTTCAAGAATCACCGCATGGATATGCCCTTCCACGTGATTAACGGCAATGAGCGGAATTTTCCGGGCGTAACTGAGCGCTTTGGCGTAGGTGACACCGACCAGCAGTGAGCCGATCAGCCCCGGACCGGCAGTTACGGCAATCGCGTCCAGATCCGTCCATGAGAGCCCGGATTCGGCCAAAGCGGTACGGACAACCGGGACGATGGCGCGCAGGTGTTCCCGCGAAGCGATCTCAGGCACGACGCCGCCATAACGGGCGTGGGAGGCAAGTTGGGACGCGACAACGGAGGAGAGCACCTGCCCGGCGTCATCCACCACTGCGGCAGCGGTTTCATCGCACGACGATTCAATCCCCAGAATGCGAACGGGCAAGTTCCATTATCGGGCCAATACTTCGTCCACTTTGTCATAGAGATTGCGCGAGGTGTACGGTTTGGGCAGAAACGGGTCCTTCACCGCCACTTCGTAGCCGCTGGTCAACAGCGCACGGATGGAAGGTTTGATGGCGCGAGCTCGATTGAGCGCTTCCTGGCCGCTTGCGCGCGGCATGGTCATATCGAAAAATACGAGGTCGATCTCGTTCGCGTGAAGCATAAAGAGAGAGACCGCTTCCTCGCCGTTCCGCGCCTCGATCACCCGGAAGCCATGCATCGTGAGGGCGGCGGCGGCAACGCTCCGCACCAGATCGTCATCGTCAGCGACGAGGATGCAGCCGCTGCCGCGCGGGGCGTTCCCTGTCGGCTTACTGTCTTTCGGTTTTGGCTCCTCGCCTGTGGCACAAGGGAGAATGATATGGAAAGTGGTTCCAATGCCCGGTTCGCTTTCCACTTCCATACGGCCGGCGTGGCTTCTGATAATGGACGCCACCATGGCGAGCCCCAATCCGGAACCGCTGCTGCGTTGCAGAGAACCGTCCGGCCTCTTTGTTGTAAAGAATGGCTCGAATATGCGGCGGCGCACTTCTTCGGTCATGCCGGAGCCCGTATCGCTCACTGTGATCCGCACTCCTCCCGGGTGGTTGCCGGCACGGATGGAGAGAATGCCGCCCTTGGCCATGGCGTCCCTCGCATTTACCGAAAGGTTCACCAGCACTTGCTGGATCTGGGTGGCGTCGGCGATGACGCAGTTTAGGTTATCCTCCACAGCGAGTTGAATTTCAATGGTGGACGGGATGACCCGCCGGAGCAGGCGTTCGGTTTCAACCAGCACCGGTTCCAGCTTCATGAAACGCGTGGATACGGCTGTACGGGCTCCAAACTGTAGCAGAGTAGTGGTAATCTCCGCGGAACGGAGGGTAGCCCGCTGGACGTCGTGGAGATGTTTCACCACGCGATGGGTGGGTTCAAGGAGCGTAAGAGCGAAATCCAGATGATTGAGAATTACGGTGAGCTGATTATTAAGATCGTGAGCGACGCCTGTCGCCACGGTTCCGAT
>JALYXI010000395.1 GCA_030947245.1 Acidobacteriota bacterium | reverse complement strand
AATCGATTCCGTGTATCACTTCGTAGCCGCCGTCGGCGTGGGACAGAGCATGTACCAGATTGCCGACTACACCAGTGTCAACAATCTGGGAACCGCCACCCTGCTCCAAGTTTTGATTGACCGGCCAGTTCAGCGATTGATCGTGGCCTCCAGCATGAGCATTTATGGCGAAGGCTTGTACCGCGCCTCCGACGGAACCGTGCGGCCTGCCGCCGATCGAACCGTCGGCCAACTCAAAGCGGGTGATTGGGAGATCCGCGACGAAGCGGGAAATCCGCTCACCCCCCTTCCCACCCCGGAAACCAAGACTCCCTGCCTTTCCTCGGTTTACGCGCTTTCGAAATACGATCAGGAACGGCTCTGCCTGATGGTGGGCCGTACCTATAAGATCCCAGCCGTGGCTCTCCGATTTTTCAATGTGTACGGTCCGAATCAGGCACTTTCAAACCCTTACACAGGCGTTCTCAGCAATTTCGCCTCGCGGCTCCTCAACGGGCACCCGCCGGTGATCTTCGAAGATGGTAACCAGATGCGCGATCTGATTAGCGTGCGGGATGTCGCGCGGGCCTGCCGCCTGGCTCTCGAAATTCCGGAAGCCGCGGGGCAGGTCTTCAACGTGGGTACCGGCAAACCATACACCATCCGCGACGTAGCGGAGCGAATGGCGCGAGTCCTAGGAAAAGAGTCGATTGCGCCTGAAATCAAAGGCAAGTATCGCGCGGGCGACATCCGGCATTGCTTTGCCGATATCTCGCTTGCTTCCCGGGTGCTTAATTTCGAACCCTCCATTTCGCTTGAGGACGGTATCGAGGATTTGGCCGGCTGGTTGGATGGACAGGTCGCGGTGGACCGCGGCGGGGAAGCCCGGGCAGAGCTCAGCGCGCGCGGATTGATGGTATGACGAACGCCCGGCAATCGGCAGCTCTCGTAACCGGTGGCGCCGGTTTTATCGGTTCGAATCTAGCCCACCGTCTCCTGCTTGAAGGAGGGCGCGTCGTGATACTGGACAATCTCTCCCGGCCTGGGGTGGAATCGAATCTGAACGCCCTCGCCCGCGAGTTTCCGGATCGCCTCACGTTTGAAGAGCGGGACATCGCCCGCGCCGGATTGCTGAAAAAGCTGGTGCTGGAGGTCTCGCGCGTCTACCATTTCGCGGCCCAGGTCGCGGTCACAACCAGCTTGGAAGATCCGCTGCTCGATTTCGAAACCAACGTCCGGGGCACCGTCAACCTGCTCGAAGCCTGTCGATCCGCCCACCAACCGCCGTCTTTCATGTATACCTCGACCAATAAGGTCTACGGTTCGCTCGAAGATATCCCCATGCGGCGCTCGGGCAACCGCTACGAACCAGCCGAAGCGGCCTACCGGACAGGAGTTTCGGAAGTGCGGCCACTCGATTTCCATACCCCCTACGGCTGCTCGAAGGGCGCCGCCGATCAATACGTGCTGGATTACGCCCGCTCCTACCGCATGCCGGCCGCGGTGTTCCGCATGAGTTGCATCTATGGGCCGCGCCAGTGCGGAACGGAGGATCAGGGTTGGGTGGCCCACTTCGTGCTCCGTGCATTGGCGGAAGAGCCCATCACTATCTATGGGGATGGCATGCAGGTGCGCGACATCTTATATATAGACGATCTGCTGGATGCCTTCGGGTTGCTCGCCGCGAACCTGCCTCGCCTGGCCGGCCAAGCGTTCAATATCGGCGGTGGCACTAACAACACCGTCAGTCTGCTTGAGGTAATTGGGTGGATCGCGGAACTGACCGGCGCCAAACCGAAGCTTGAGTTTGCACCCTGGCGGCAGGGCGATCAGAAGTATTACGTGTCCGATACGCGCAAATTCGAAAAGGCGGCCGGTTGGGCTCCCCGCTTTGCGGTCCGGGAAGGGGTGGCGCACCTCCACCGGTGGCTGTCCGAAAACCACAATGCGATACTTACTGCTCAATCCAAACTGGACTTTCGAAGGGAGCATCTATTTTGGCTGCCGCGAACCGCATCTTCCCTTGGAGTTCGGGTATTCGAAGCTGCTGCTGGAACGCGACGGGCATGAAGCGCTGCTGGTCGATGGCCAAATGGACAATCTCTCGCCCGGACAGATTCGGGAACGGGTTCGGGATTTCCGGCCGGATTACACCGTAGTAACCACCGCGCCGAGCTATCTGTTCTGGCGTTGCGCTCCTCCCGAGTTGCGCGTGCCGCTAGAAGCCCTCCGCAATATTCGAGACATCGCGGGCAGGACGATCGCCGTGGGGCCGCACGCTTCCACAACCCCTGAAGCCGCGCGCCGCAAACTGGGAGTCGATTTTGTCATCCAGGGCGAGTGCGAAGAATTGCTCGGCCGCCTGGACCAACTTCCCCGCGAACCTTATCAATCGGACATGATGGCTCTCCCGGCGCTACATTGGCCGGACGCAACCTTACTCCGGCACAGTCACCACCATCACCGCTTCGATGCGGAGCCGCAAGGTCCGGGTGCGGAGATGGAAACCTCGCGCGGCTGCCCATACCACTGCACGTTTTGCGCAAAAGACAATTTCCGCAACACGTTCCGGCGCCGGCCCCTGCCCGTCATTCTTGAAGAGTTGGACGGCCTGCTTGCCCAAGGCGTTGAGTACGTGTACTTCATCGACGAAATCTTTCTTCCGAACGAGCCCATGCTGAAAGCCTTTGCCGAACGCAGGTTCAAGCTCGGCGTGCAAACGCGAATCGACTTGTGGAGTGAGCCGATGCTCGATCTGTTAGGCCGCGCGGGCTGCGTTTCGATCGAGGCCGGCGTCGAAAGCATTACGGTAGAAGGCCGCAAGCTGCTCGATAAGAATTGCAAGATGTCCACCGATGACTTGGCTACGCGGCTTATTTATGCCAAAGGCCGAGTGCCGTTTGTGCAAGCGAATCTGCTGCAATCGGAGCATGATGACCTTGCCGAAGTGAAGGCTTGGCGGGAGCATCTGATTGCCTCGGGAGTCTGGTCGAACGAGCCTGTGCCGCTGTTTCCGTATCCGGGATCGCCCGATTACACTAACCGCTGGGGCAAACCGGACGACCGCGCCTGGGAGCGCGCGCATGAATTTTACCTGGGGGTCTACGATTCCTTCAGTGACGTGCAGGAGCAGCGGCCCGCGCCGCTTATTGAAATCGAGCGATGAAACTGCTCCTCACCACCGACGCGGTCGGGGGCGTTTGGAACTTCTCACTTGCTCTGGCCCGGGCGCTTCCGTTCGAAGTCCACCTAGCCACGATGGGCCGGGAACTGAGTGCGGCTCAGCGCCTCGAAGCTGCGGATTTCCCGCTCCACGAGAGCGAGTTCCCACTTGAGTGGATGCCCGAACCGTGGGAGGGCGTCGATGCGGCCGGCCAGTGGCTGCTGCAACTCGAAAGCAAGATCGAACCCGATCTGATCCATCATGGAACCCTGGTTCAAGCTCATTTACCGTTCCGCGCTCCTTCCCTGGTAACCGTTCATTCCTGCGTATTGTCCTGGTGGCTGGCCGTAAAAGGTGAGCAGGCCCCGGTGGAGTGGGACGAGTACCGCAACCGGATTCGGCGTTCGCTCAAGGCCGCCTCCGCCATCGTTGCTCCTTCGCGATGGATGCTCAACGCCGCTTTGCGGCTGTACGGCAAATCGGGGCGAAATACGAGAGTGATCCCGAACTTCACGGAAAACCCCGGCGCGCCCGCTCAGAAGGAGCCGTTTGTCTTCGCCGCCGGCCGCGTTTGGGACAAAGGGAAGAACATCTCCGCCCTGCTGGAAGTGGCTCCACAGGTTAGCTGGCCAGTTCACGTTGCCGGCGAGGGGAGTGAGATCGGGCATTTGCCGGCAGCCGAGATCGGGAAATGGTACGCGCGGGCCGCCATTTATGCCTGGCCCGCGAAGTATGAACCGTTCGGGCTTTCCGTGCTCGAAGCCGCTCAACACGGGTGCGCTCTGGTGCTGGGAGATATTCCGAGCCTTCGCGAAAATTGGGAGGGCGCCGCTCATTTTGTCCATTCCAAAGAAGATTTACAAGGCGCCATTGAACGATTAATCGCCGATCCGGCTTTGCGAAACGAACTTGCGGCTCGTGCCCGCGCACGCGCCGCTTGTTTCCGGCCCGAAGTCACCGTCGAAGGGTATAGTGCGGCCTACGCGGAAGTTCTCTCAGGCATTCGCCCTAGTATTCGCCCAGGAGTTTTATGCGCATCCTGATCTTTTGCCACTCCATTCTTTCGGATTGGAACCACGGCAATGCGCATTTCCTGCGGGGCGTAACCAGTGAACTGATCGCGCGGGGCCATGATGTCCGTGTGTATGAACCGGAAAACGCCTGGAGCGTGGAAAACCTGATCGCCGATCAGGGTGCGGCGGCGCTCGATGCGTTCCACGCGGCTTACCCGAACATCCGGGCGGAGCGGTACTGTCCCGCAACGGTTGACCTCTCTGCCCTGCTGGCCCGAGCCGACCTGGTAATCGTTCACGAGTGGAATGACGCGGAACTGATCCGTGCGATAGGCGGCCACCACGAACGCCACCCCGGCTACCGGCTGTTCTTTCACGATTCGCACCACCGCTGCGTTACCGCTCCCCAGCAGATGGAGCGGTTCGATCTGCGTCACTATGACGGAGTGCTGGCATTTGGGCGCGTGGTGCGGGACGTTTATCTGGAGAACGGATGGGCCAAGCGGGCGTGGACGTGGCATGAAGCCGCGGATACGCGCGTATTCCATCCGGTAGCTTCGAAAAGGAGCGAGGGCGACCTGGTCTGGATCGGCAACTGGGGCGATGAGGAACGGACCGCGGAACTGAGTGAGTTTCTGTTACAGCCGGTTAAGGAGCTTGGATTGAAGGCGAAAATCTACGGAGTGCGGTACCCCGTTGCGGCGCTCGAAGCGCTGGAAGATGCCGGCATTGAATATGGCGGTTATCTCCCCAACTTCCGCGCGCCCGAAGTGTTTGGCCGGTACCGGTTCACGGTCCACGTGCCGCGGCGGCCTTATGCGGAAGCCCTTCCGGGCATCCCCACCATTCGGGTCTTCGAAGCCCTTGCCTGCGCGATTCCTCTGTTCAGCGCGCCTTGGCGCGATTCCGAAAGCCTGTTCAGCAATGGCGAGGACTACGCGGTAGCGGCGGACGGACGCGCAATGACCGGATTGCTCAAAGAGGCCTTGGCGCGGCCGGAGCGGGCACAAACGCGCGCGCGCTGCGGGTTCGAGGCCATCACAGCGAGACACACTTGCGCGCATCGCGTGGACGAATTGCTTGGCATTTTTCGAACTCTGGAGGCGGAATGAATATCGCGTTCTTTGGTTCCAGCTTGGTATCGGCTTACTGGAATGGCGCGGCGACATATTACCGGGGCGTTATCCGGGCGCTCGACGAGCGGGGACACCGGGTGACCTTCTATGAGCCCGACGCTTACGACCGGCAGAAGCACCGCGACATAGAAGATCCCCTGTGGGCGCGCGTGGTCGTCTACCGCGATCCGCATCGGGCCCTTGAGGCTGCCAGGAGCGCGGACCTTGTCGTAAAAGCAAGCGGTGTAGGCGTCTACGATGAATTGCTTGAAGCCGCGGTTTTGCAGTTGGGAACACAGGCGGCATTCTGGGATGTAGATGCGCCTGCCACGCTGGACCGTGTCCATCGAAATCCGCGCGACCCGTTTGCCGCGTTGATTCCGCAATACAATCTGATCCTGACATACGGAGGCGGCGAGCCGGTGGTCAGCGCGTATCGTGAACTGGGAGCCCGGCAATGCGTACCGGTCTATAATGCGCTTGACCCGGTGACGCACCATCCCGTGCCGCCGGAACAGCGGTTTGTCTGCGGTCTTGCATTTCTCGGCAATCGATTGCCTGACCGGGAAGCTCGCGTGGAGGAGTTCTTTTTCCGGACGGCGAACCTGAACCCCTCCAAGCAGTTTATATTCGGCGGAAGCGGCTGGGGAGATAAAACACTGCCGGCAAACATACGGTATCTGGATCATGTATACACGCGCGATCACAATGCCCTGAATGCCAGTGCGCTTGCGGTACTTAACGTATCGCGCGAGAGCATGGCCCGGTACGGCTTCTCGCCCGCAACACGGGTTTTCGAAGCCGCCGGCGCGGGAGCGTGCCTGATCACGGACGCATGGGAAGGCATCGAGACATTTCTTGAGCCGGACAAGGAGATTCTGGTGGCGCGGAATGGAGCGGAGGTGGCGGAACATTTAGCGGGATTGACGCCAGCGCGGGCACATACGATTGGCGAAGCGGCTCTTGAGCGCGTACTGGCGGAACACACCTATGCGCATCGCGCGGAGCAATTGGAAAAAGTGTTGAACGCCCGGACCGCCACGGCGGGCACACGGTGAGAATTGTATTTCTGGGCTTGTCGATTACGTCTTCGTGGGGCAATGGCCACGCCACCACGTACCGCGGATTGATGCGGGGCCTGAGTGAGCGCGGTCACGACATACTGTTCCTGGAGCGCGATGTCCCCTGGTACGCGGACAACCGCGACCTGCGTCATCCGCCTTACGGGAACACCGAACTCTACAGCGGCGTGGAAGAGCTGCAGGACCGCTTCGCCGGAGAGATCGCCCGCGCCGATGCGGTCATTGTCGGCTCCTATGTTCCCCAGGGAGTAGCCATAGGCCAATGGGTGCTGCGTACGGCACGCGGGGTGACGGCCTTCTATGACATCGACACTCCCGTGACCATGGGCAAGCTCGCGCGAGGCGATTACGAGTATCTCTCGCCGGATCTAGCCGGGCAGTACGACCTGTATCTCTCATTCACCGGCGGCCCCACGCTGGACCGGATCCGAAGGCTGTATGGCGCGGCGCGCCCGCGGGCACTCTACTGTTCCGTCGACCCGGACGTGTACTATCCGCAGGTGTACGAGCCGGAGTGGGACCTCGGGTATCTCGGTACTTATAGCGATGACCGGCAACCGGCGCTCGACCGCTTGCTGATCGAACCGGCGCGGCAAATGCCCGGGATGCGCTTCGTAGTGGCGGGGCCGCAATATCCTTCCACCATCGCATGGTCTGAGAATGTGCAGCGCATTGAACATCTGCCTCCGGCGGAACACCGGCAGTTCTACAATTCGCAGCGGTTCACCTTGAATATCACGCGGCGGGAAATGGTGCTTGCCGGATGGTCGCCCAGCGTAAGGCTCTTTGAGGCGGCGGCTTGCGGTGTGCCGATTTTGTCGGACTACTGGCCCGGGCTCGAAACGTTTTTCGTCCCCGGAAAAGAGGTGATTGTAGATGACGCGGCGCATGCGCTGCTGCACATGGACGAGAGAGCGCGCCTCGCCATTGGCGCCGGTGCGCGCGATGTGGTGATGGCAAGGCACACGGCGGCGAACCGTGCGGTGGAACTGGAAGGGTATGTACACTCGGTAAATCGGCATGACAAGGTTTTTGTTAATTCGGCACGCGCAAACGGAAATGGTTGGGCGCAAGCTCGCCGGGCGAATGCCGGGAGTGCATCTGAACCTGCTGGGGCACGAGCAGGCGGAGCAACTGGCGCTGCGGTTGAAGGGAATGGAAATCGCGGCGCTATATGCGAGCCCGCTCGAACGGGCCACGGAAACGGCAGCCCCGCTGGCGCGGGCTCGCAAGCTGCCGGTGCACGTGTCCGAAGCGATGACGGAACTCGATTACGGGGAGTGGACGGGACAGAACATCGATGATTTGGAAGAACAGCCGGCTTGGCGGCGCTTCAATTCGCACCGGAGCGTGACCCGAATTGCCGGAGGGGAAAACATGCTCGAAGTGCAGTCGCGCGCTGTGATGGAACTGGACCGGTTGCGGGAGCGCTATGACGGCTCGACTGTGGCCATTGTGAGCCATTGCGACGTAATCCGATGCGCGGTGGTTCATTACCTGGGAATGGCGATCGACCTGTTTCAGCGGATTGAGATCAGTCCCGCATCGGTAACCACGGTCGACCTTGCCGAGTGGGGCCCTTGCATCCGGGCGCTGAACTCTCTATGAAGATTGTCGTCTTCGGGCTGGCCATCAGTTCGTCCTGGGGGAATGGCCACGCGACTCTGTGGCGCGGCCTGTTCCGGGCCATGGTGAAGCGCGGCCACTTGCCTGTGTTCTTCGAACGGGACACCGGCTACTACCGCGCCCACCGAGACTTGAGCGATATGCAAGGCGTGGCTCTCCACATTTATAGCGACTGGGACTCAGTGCGGGAGCTTGCCGCGCAGGAACTCGCGAGCGCGGATGTGGGCATGGTGACCTCGTATTGCCCGGACGCGATTGCCGCATCGGAGTTGGTGCTCGGCAGCCGGCTTCCCGTGCGGTGCTTCTATGACCTTGATACCCCGGTAACGCTGGACGCGCTGGATCGAGGCGAGCGGGTTCCGTATCTGCCGGAAGGCGGCTTGGGCGGTTTCGATCTGGTGCTGAGCTATACGGGAGGCGCGGCGCTCGATCAACTCAGAACGCGCCTGGGCGCCCGGCGCGTAGCTCCGCTCTACGGCAGTGTTGACCTTGAAATTCACCGGCCCATTCAGCGTGCGAGGGAGTTCGACATCTCCTATATGGGGACATTCGCCGAAGACCGGCAGCAAGCCTTGCAGGACCTCTTCATCGAACCCGCGCGGCTCTTGCCCGAGTACAAGTTTCTTCTAGGAGGCGCTCAGTACGGGCCGGACTTTCCCTGGACGCGGAACATGTACTTCAAGCAGCATTTGCCTCCAGCCGAGCATGCCGGTTTTTACTGTTCGAGCAATCTGACGTTGAATGTGACCAGGCGTGCGATGAAGCAGATGGGGTATTGTCCTTCGGGGCGGCTGTTCGAAGCCGCCGCATGCGGAGTTCCGATCCTGACGGATGTGTGGGAGGGAATCGAGGATTTCTTCGTGCCGGGGGAGGAGATTTTGACGGCGGCCAACACGGGAGAAGCAATGCAGGCGATTGCACTGGGAGAAAGCCGGTTAAGAGCAGTTGCGAAGGCGGCCCGGGAGAAGACTATGGAGCACCACACGGCGGAGTGCCGCGTGCGGGAGTTGGAACAGGTGGTGGCTTGATGTGGGGCATCATTCCCGCAGCGGGAGTTGGCAGCAGAATTCAGCCGCTGGCGTTTTCGAAAGAGCTTCTACCTCTGCAGGATGGCTCGACCGAACGGCCCCGCGCCGTGAGCGATTACCTGGTAGAGCGGTTGCGCTTGGGCGGCGCGACCAAAATTTGCTTCGTGATCTCGCCTCGAAAATCGGACATTCTGGAGTATTACGGAAGCCGCGTGGAAGGCGCTCACACGTGCTTCGTCGTGCAACCCCGGCCGGCGGGACTGTGCGATGCGGTGTTCCAGCCCGCTCCGTTGATCGGGCCGGATGAACTGGTGATGGTGGGGCTGCCGGATACCGTGTGGTTCCCGGTGAACGGCTTCCAGGCGCTCGACCGGTCGATGTTGTCGTTCCTCCTATTCCCCGTCGAGGAGCCCAGGCACTTCGATGCAGTGGTGATGAACGATGCGGGAGCGGTGCAGGAAATTCAGGTGAAGCGGCCGGATGCGTCTTCCCACTGGATCTGGGGTGCGTTCCAGATGCCCGGGCGCGTCTATCACGAACTGCACGCGCTGTGGGAACAACGGGGGCGAGCCGATGAATTTATCGGGACGCTGGTGAATGCATATCTCGCTCGCGGAGGCGCGGCGAACGGGGTTCGCGCGGGAACTTCCTATCTGGATGTGGGGACGCTCAGTGGATACCGCGACGCGCTGAAAGCACTAGAGGTGCACGCTTGACGGAAGTGGAAATCCGGAAGCGTGTAGCCGAACTAGGGGAGTGGTTCCATAACATCAATCTGAATGGCGTT
>JALYXI010000373.1 GCA_030947245.1 Acidobacteriota bacterium | reverse complement strand
GATGGTGAGAGCCCGGTTCAGCTGCTCTTCGGCATCGTCCAATTTTTTGAGGGTGAACAACGCCACGCCGAGCTCGGTTGCGGCCAAGGCACTACGCGGGTCCGCTTTGCAGGCTTTCTCGAAGTAGGACACGGCCTCCGCAGTATGTCCCTGGCTGAGGGAAAGATCGCCCATGGTGAAGTTCGCGGTGAAATCGTCCGGGTACTTCTCCAGGCGTTGCCGGACCAGCACTTCCTGGAGCGCCGCGCGCTGATCGCCTTCCGCCACCGGTAAGACCTGTAGCCACAGATGCCCCATT
Source organism: Acidobacteriota bacterium (assembly GCA_030947245.1). Lineage (GTDB taxonomy): Bacteria > Acidobacteriota > Terriglobia > Bryobacterales > Bryobacteraceae > JALYXI01. The sequence continues at coordinate 3,571 of JALYXI010000373.1, read as the reverse complement.
TCAGCCGTTGCCTCGTTCCCGCCGAGGACCCGCTTGGGCGGCGTGCTCGGATTGCGAGCGTTTTCCGCCGAGTTGTCGTAGTGGTAACGCATGGAAACCACCGTGCCTTTCGGCAGCAGGAGCGGCTTGCTGAGGCGGAAGACTCCCTGCCAGTTCAGGTCCCATTCGGGGATGCGGATGAGCCATTTCTTCGTGCCATCGGGCAGGGTGGCGTAGCTTTCCAGGAGCTTGCCAAGGTAGTGCGCGTGAGGGTAAATCGCCAGGACATTCAGGTCCATGGAGGAACGGAACTCATCGGTGATCAGGAAATCTTTATCGCCCGCCGGAATATCGATGGCTCCATCGTGCTCAAGCTGCACCAGCATGGGAAATTTGGTTTGCGGTTTATCGGTGAAGTAGAGACCGATCACCGGGCTGACGGTTTCCGGCTTGCCGGTGGGACGGAGGTGCACGTTGAGAATGAGGTCCATGCCGGGGTCGGCGCGCCAAGCCATTCCGTCCGCCTCTGTCACGGGCTCGCTGCCGGGCTTCCAGGAGAGAAAATGGCCGTCGGGATCGAACGTTTCCTCCTCAAAAGCGAGGTCCATACCGGGAAAGCCGCCGCCGGGGACCGGTTCGTGGCGGCGCGCCGCGTGCCCCCGATCCACTACCACGTTGGCGTGATGAAATACGCGCGGATTGCCGGGGCGGATTTCGATTGCCTTCACCCAGCGGGTGGTGGTGATGGGAACAGGCAGAATGAAATTCCAAAAAATTTCTGTGCCTTCGGCAGGCAGTTGGTAGGGCCGCGCGGGGCGAAGCACCAAATCCGGAGGGCCAAGCTGCCAGTCGGTTGTGAACTTCGGAGGCGCTGCGGCGCGCGTTGGCTGACCGGCGGGACTTCCCTGTTTCACCCAATCCTGAATCACTTGAATCTGGGTATCGGAAAGCCTGCGCTCCTCGGCGAAGGCGCCGTACCCGGGCTGCGGAAGCCAGGGAGGCATGTAGCGCCGTTTGGTGACGCTCGCGATCTGGCTCGCGTGGCGCTTTACATCCTCATAACTAAGAAGCGAAAACGGAGCCGACTCTCCAGGCCGGTGGCACGGAGAGCACTCCTTGTAAACGATGGGCGCGATGTTCCGGTAAAACGTGACGGCGGGTGTAGCGCGCGCAACGTCCCCCCCTTGCAGAGTGAGCGCGGAGAGCAAGCATAAGACGGCAATCTCCGAAAGAGGACGGAAATACCTCATGTGCGTGCTTGCCGGGATTATGCCTTCACCGCGCGTGCTTTTGCCGCGTCCCATTTTAGATAATGGCGATGCCGATAGCTTTCGACGGCCATTTCGCAGACGGCCACGGCATACATGCCCAGGAGGTGATCGCAGTTCAGCGGCTCATTCGAGCGAATCGCGGCCTGCAGGTTGCGATGGTGCAGCGTAACGCTCTCGGCGCCCTTCTTTTCGTAAGTCACTACGGCCATCTCCTTCTCGTCGGCCTTCTGGGGCTGAATGGTGAAGCCGGTCTTAGTGAAAGAGAGCGTGGCTTTGTGTCCCCGGATCAGGTGGTCGATGGGAGTATCGTTAGCCAGAGAAGACACAAGCTGCATCGTGGGTCCGCCGGGGTAATCGGCCAGAACGTTGAACGTATCGGGAACCTCGGCCAGACTATCTTTGAATTCAAACTTGCCCCCCGTGCCTACCACATACTCCGGGAAGGTCAGGTCCATGGCTTTGATCAGCCGGGTAGCGCGATGGATGAAGAGATCGGTCGCAATGCCGCCGGAGTAGTCCCAATAGCGGCGCCAGCGGAAGAAGCGTTCCGGATCCCATTCGCGCTTCGGCGCCGGGCCGAGCCAAGCCTTCCAATCCAGATTTACGCCGGGCTTTGCGTCGGCGTCGATGGGGTAATCGGCTCCAGCCCAGAAATCGCCCAGGTAGTTGCGCGAATAATCGATTTGCGCCAGGACGATCTTGCCCAGCTCGCCTGCCTTGATGTGCTGGTTCGCGACGGCATAGGATTCGTCCGACATGCCTTGGACGCCTACCTGAAGTTTGCGGCCGCTCGACTTCACCTTATCGCTTAGCTTCTTCGCCTGCTCGATGGTTTGCGTCATCGGCTTTTCGAGATAGACATGCTTCCCGGCGTCCAGGGCATCCATGGCCATCTGATAATGCCAGTGCTCAGGAGTGGCAATTAGGACGTAATCGATATCTTTATCGTCCAGAATGCGCCGGTAGTCCTTCACAGGCTTTCCGCCGGTCAGTTGCGCGGCCTTCTCCCGCCTGGGATCGTAAATGTCGCAAACGGAGGTGATCTCGACGTTGTCGGTGTCGCGCATTTTAACCAGGTTGCGCATGTGATTGCCGGCCTGGCCGCCGGTGCCGATCACGCCGATGCGCAGCCGGTCGCCGGCGCCGGGGATGGCGGAATAGCCGCGAGCGGCAAGGAGAGAGGCCGCTCCCATGGCAGAGCCGAACTGACGACGGGAGATTGGCGGAGGCATCTAACTATTTTACCTCTTGTTTCGGCAGCGCAAAGGCCACATAGGCCCCACGGATCTTCTCCTGCTTCGCGGGCACAAGACCGGCCTGCGCCGACGCGCAAAACACAACGTACTCGCGGCCGGCCACCTCGTAGATGGCAGGCATTCCTTCTAACGCGGCTTCAAGCTCGTGCTGCCAGAGTACCTTGCCATCCGCGGTGTCGAGCGCGCGAACAATCCGGTCGCGGGTCCCGGCGAAGATCAGCCCGCCCGCCGTAACGACCGGGCCCACTTTGGGATAGTGCGACCCGGTGTTGTGGATCCCTTTCGCGGCCAGGTCAGGAACGTCGCCGAGTGGAATCTTCCAGCGGATTTCGCCTTTGTTCAGGTCGTAAGCCGTGAGAGAAGACCACGGGGGAGCGATCGGAGACAGGCCATCGCTTGTCAGCATGAAGCCGAAGCCGCTATAGAAGCGTTCTCCGGCCGAGGCCGCGAGAGCTTTGTCAGCTTCCGGATTCGTCGCCAGCCGCAGCATGGCCGGAAGGTCTTTCGAGACAACGAACAAATCGCCGTTCACCGGGTCCACAGCGGCGCCACCCCAATTTGCCCCGCCATTGTTTCCAGGCATTTGGATTGTGTTGCGCTGGCCGGGAGGGGTGAATAAACCCTCGTTGCGCGCGCTCAGAATCTCATCGCGGAACTTGGCCCGCTCCTCCGCGCTGAGATAAGGGCTTAAATCGTTGACTGTAAATTTTTGACGCGCGAAAGGCGGCGGTTTCGTGGGAAACGGCTGGGTCGGCCAAGTCTGTTCGCCGGGCATATCCGAACGTGGTACGGGCCGCTCTTCAATGGGCCACAGCGGCTGGCCGGTGACGCGGTCAAAAACCCACAGAAAGCCTTGCTTTGAAACTTGGGCGACGACATCCACTGGTTTTCCTTCGTGGCGCACGGTGAGGAGCTTTGGGGCCGTGGCATCGTCGTAATCCCAGATATCGTGATGAACCATCTGGAAGTGCCAGATCAGCTTGCCGGTGCGGGCATCGAGCGCGAGGAGGCAATCGGCGAAAAGGTTTGCGCCGGGACGGTCTGTGCCGTAGAAATTGTACTTCG
>JALYXI010000323.1 GCA_030947245.1 Acidobacteriota bacterium | reverse complement strand
AAAAGAAGAGCCGGATCATTCGCTCTCATGGTAGCGCTCAGCACCTCGAACCGGTCGTGGCCGGTTTGGCTCCGGCTTACGCTAGCGGAACCCGGCCGCTTTCGCGCCAGGGACCGGAATCGCTCATCCTTCGAAAACTCCCGCTTTTAAGTAGTTGTTTCTTTTGGCATTCGTGGTTTGTTGGTTCTTTTCGGGCGAGGTTCGTCGTGGATGCATTGACCTAGCCGCCACTTGTGGCATTTGGAGCAGACCTCGGCGGCAACAACTTCGCTGGGAGGCACTGGCGTGAGCGGGCGGCGTGTGAGGACCACTTGAAACCCGATTTTTTCGAGCCGCTTGCTGAGCTTCTTAGCGGTTCGCTCGGGATTACGCCGGTCGAAATAATCTCCGCCGCGTTCGTAGTAGACTCCCCCATCACGAATTAGAATGTATGCTACGGCAAGCAGCCGGTGCGCCACCGCGACCGCCGCTTTCTTCATCCCGCGCTTCTGCGCGACTCGGTAAAACAGAGCATTGAAAAAACAGTCTTTCGTTCTCGCCGCGGCCCAGGCGCTCTGTACCAAAATGCGGCGCAAATAGCGGTCTCCCTTGCGCGTCTTTCCCGAGAAGCGTTTGCCCGCGCTTTCCGAATTTCCGGGACACAGACCCGCCCAACTTGCCGCATGGGCGGAGTCGGGAAACTGCGTCATATCGGTCCCCAACTCGGAGATCAGAACCCGGGCCGTGGTCTTCTCGATACCGGGAATGGTGCACAACCGCCCGATTAGTTCCTGGTGGGGCTCCATCTCGGCCTCGGTCTTCCGGTCTAGACCCGCGAGTTCGGCATCCAGTCCATCCAGCTTCTCAAGCAACCGCGAGAGCATCCAACGGAAGTGGTCATCCGTACGGCCATCGAGCGCGAGAATCAGTTCCGGCAGCTTGTTTCTCAGTTGTCCAATCGCTTTATCCGCCATGCGTTCGGCATCCGTGCTTCCGGCGGCGAGCAGGTCCAGGATCGCCCGCCCGCTCTTGCCCACAATATTGGAAGCCACGGAACCGAGCTTGATGTTCACTGTCTCAAGCAGACCGCCAATCCGATTGATCACGCGGTTGCGGTCGTGCTGGATATGAACGCGCATCCGCGTCAAATCCCGCATCTGCCGAACCGGTTTGGAAGGAATGAAGCTGCCCTGCAGTAAGCCGTATTGCAAAAACTCCGCAATGCGGCGCGCATCGATGCGGTCCGTCTTGTGTCCGTGGAGCGCCCGCACCCTTGCCGGGTTCACCAGCATCAGCCGGAGTCCGTACTTGGCGTGCTCGAGAATATTCCAGACCGGCCTCCAATAAACGCCGGTGGATTCCATGGCCACCTGCCGGACTTTATGCTCCTTCAGAAATGCGGCCAGGCGTTCCAGCTCTTGTGTGAAGGTGGAAAATCGGCTCTCCAAAACTTCGGCTTCAGCCTTGCCGCTCACCCGCATCCGGATACACACACTGATCGAATCTTTGTGAATATCCAGACCGGCGCAACGGCGGTAGAGTAGTTTCATGTCGTCGTCTCCTGTGCCGCAAGCAATGGACGCCTGGAAAACCCTCGACTTTCCTTCACGTGCTCTCTGCTTTGCGGCAAAGGCGACACTCCGTTGTTCCGCGCAATACGACTGCTGGCGTCCGGACCACATTGACAGGCGGGCACTCAGGCTCCACACGGGATCCGGCCTCGAAATGCTCCCGGCATCCAGCAGCTTACTCCCTCTCTGAGAACGTTTTCATCCCCCGTTGTCGACCCCGCCGGTGCGTCATTGACTCGCCTCCCACCAATATCTCTCCCGTCCCCTCAACCACTTACCTTGGCCGTGCCCTCCCATTCCCACTCCTCTATGCTCCGATGAAACCGGGAACAGAACCCGCAAACTTCATGGCCACAGCCGCAAATTGCAAAAATTCCGCAGCCGCCAAACGCCTTTCCCTCCACAACATTCTCCCCGGCGACAGCTTCAACGTTTACTTTGCCTGTTCCGCCGATCACATCCTTGCCTGCCCGGAACCCTCCCTGTAACGCCGCCCATGCCTGAGAAAATCTACAAGCTCCAACCCAATCGCACCATCGCCCTCCGCGGCTTTGACGCCCTTGGCGCGTCCGCGGCTCTCCACACCGCCACCGCTGACGCCTTTACCGTCAGTGGAACCTTCCGCGACGCGGCTGACTTCGCCGTCCTCATGCTCTGGGATGCCGACAACTTCTACGAACATCCCCGACTCAAATATCTCCCTGACTTCAACTTCGACGGCGCCGTCCTCACCTTCGACGTCGAATACAGTCCCGGTCTCCAGCCTCTTGACTCGCCAAAATCCAATTGGATCGATTGGGCCACCCTCGATTACATCACCGCCGACGCCGCCGGTACCAGCGGAAAAGTCCGCCTCTGGGACAACTGCCTCCTCAAATCGGGCTCCTTCACCGCCGCTTCCGGCACCTTCCACCTCGCTACCAACGATTCCGGTATCCAAGCGTATGACCGCCTCACCGTCTTCTTCGAGAACCTGGCTTACGATTACATCGCCGCTCCCCAGACCGCTTCCGTGGAATACCAGTTCTTTGCCACGAACGGCGCCACCCAAAACATCACCGTCAACAACCGCCCCTACACACACACCCAACCGCCGGGCGGCGATTCCAGCGCTGATTTGGCCAATGCTTTACTCGCGCTCGTCAATGCGGCCCAAGGCGATCCGGACGTCACCGCCGTTATCGGAAGCACCGCCTACTCCATCCTCCTCACCGCCAAGCCCGGTTCCAAGGCCGTCATCACGGCGTCCGGCAATATTCCCGCCACCCTCGGCGCAACCTCCGTGGCACAAGTGGCGCAAGCCCTCGCCCAGGAAATCAACGGAACCGATTGGTGGAACGCCTACCCCACGCACGCCCTCCGCGCCACTGCCCAAGGCAACGCACTCACCGTCACCGCCGCCCGCTATGGACGTGTCTCCACCTCCGGTACCGCCGTCACGCTCACCTGGTCCACACAGAAACCCCTAACCCTCAATGGCGCTGTATTCGCCGGCATCACTCCCGGCGCCGCCATCACCATCGCCGGCGTCCTCTACACTGTCGCCTCCGTCCAATCACCCACAACTCTCACGCTAACCACCTCCGCCGGTACTCAGCCTGACGCCCTCTACACCGCCGACCGCGGCGGAGTTGACGGCAATATGATCGAACTCTACGCTCTCCACAAAACCGATTCCCTCAAGACCACCGAAGACTTCGTTCGCCTTTCCGCCGGAAACTCCGATGTCACCTGGACCTGCACCATCGATTTCGGCGCCCTTGGTCTTAAGTCCCTCCGCCAGTGCTGGTTCACGTACGCCGCAGCCCTCGCCAACTCAACCGCTTTCACCGCCTCCGAATGGATCGCCGCATACACCAACTGGCGTCTCGCCGGCCCCGAATCCGTCACCAAACTTTCTGTCGCCGGACACGGCAGCGTCCGCGTAGAAGAAAGCAGCTCCGCTTGCACTTACACCGGCCTATGGAGCACGCCCTCTCCCGAATCCGGCTTCTTCTCCGGCGGCCTCGCCCGCCGCGCCGGCCTCAAAGATGCCGCGACGAATGAAACCCTAACCGTCCGCTACACGTGCAACAGCGCCCATGACCTATATCTCGGCACTTCTCTCTATACCAACAGTGCGAATATCTGGGTGCAATTGGACGGCGCTCCCGAATTCGCACTCTCCCTTTATCTCAATAACGAGCCCGCCGTAAACACTCGCCGACTCCTCGTACCCGCGGTTCCTCCGGGCAGCCATTCCGTCCGTTTCCGCATTAAAGACAAAGGCTTTTTTTATTTCGACTTCCTGGAAGCCGCCGTCCTCTCCGATATCCCCGCGCCGCCCGCGCCGCGTTCCAATCTCGCCCCCGCCCTCGACTATTCCACTGACCATTCCTGGAAGTTGCCCCCGGCGCGCATTCTTTGGATCCTCGATAATCTCGGCTTCAACGGCCCGGTCAACCAGTACATCGGCGTTTTCTGGTGGAATCAGCGCACTAATCCGACCGCAGTCTTCCCATCGCTCACCGTCACCTTCCCCACCACGCTCACACCAGGGTCCAAGCTCAAATTGACCCTGGGCGGCGTTGACATCGAAAAAACCGTCTTTCCCGCCGATACATCCGGCGCCGTTGCACTCCACTTCTCCCGCTTTATCAACGAACTCTTCGTTGGGGCCTGGGCGTCAGCCTCAAACACTTCCGGCACTCTTACCATCACCGTTCGCTCGCCCGTTTATTCCTTCTCCTTTGACCCCCACGGGCTTCCCACCAGCGGCAGTCTCGAATCTTCCCCCGCCACGATGCAAAAGAACCTGGGAACCTGGATGGTCGACCCCACCCAATCCCCCGCTCTGAACCGCGGCGCCCGCGACTGGCATTCCGACCTCTACCGCGAGTGCAAAGTTCGCAACCGCGAAGTCACCACGTCCGGATCCATGGAACTTGTCAATCCTCCCGACAACTTCGCGGCGCGCTATTTCGATGGCTCCCCGGTGGTCACCAGCGTCGGCTTCGGTAATCTCCGGTCCACTCACTGCGCCCAGAGCTCGCCCATGCTCAGGTACCAGCAATCCGTCTTCGATTGCATCGCTGACCTCCAGAATGCCGCTGGCCTCATTCCCAACTTCCAATTGGGAGAATACCTCTGGTGGTTTTTCGCAACCAGTCCTACCGTTGGCATGGCGTTCTACGACTCCGAAACCGCAGCCGCCGCGCAAGCCGCTCTCGGCCGTCCGCTCCATAAGTTTCTTGGGCCCAATGACGATCCCACGGTGAACCGAAGTGCGGATGCCGTATTTCTCCGCAACCGGCTCCGCGATCACGTCGCTTCCATCGTTTCCCATATCCGCTCGCGCTATCCCGCCGCGCAATCTGAAGTACTCTTCGCCTACGACGTGAATTACCCCACTCAGAACGACGGCCTGGGGGGCTCGCTCAACCGCTTCATCAACTTCCCCGTCGAATGGGGCTCCCACGCCACCGCCGGATTCGACCGCCTGAAAGTGGAAGCTCTCGCCTTCGGAGGCCGTCTTCGCAACCTCGCCCTCGCCCGCACCGCCATCGAGTTTCCTCTCACGCAGGATTGGCCGCTCTCGTCCGTTCGCTATCTCGCCCCTATCTTCATCTACAGCTCTACCTGGGAAAAAGAAATCTCGATGGCATTCGGCCTCCAGATCCCGATCGTCAATCTCTGGGCATTCGATCAAATGTGCATCTTCGGCCTAAAAATCAACGGCTACCGGAATCGGTCGCGCTCCGCCAAAATGGGCTGACATCCCAGCTATCCTAAAGTATCGCCGCACAGTGCATCCGTATCTCCACCCGCGCTCGCGTTTAACCGCCGTCTTTCTGATCCTTCTCGTCCTCTGGGTGTTACTTTCGCTCACCGGCCGGTTCAGCGCTCTCACTACCTTCGTCGCTATCGCTGAAGCCGCTCTAGGCGCCATTCTTCTGTTCCGCCTGGGCCGTTACCTTACCCGCCAATCCATCTGGCGCCTGCGCAACCGGCTTGTCGTCACCTACCTCCTGATCGGCGTCATGCCGGTAGTTCTCATACTGAGCCTGGTTGTCCTGGGCGGCTACATCCTCGCCGGTCAAATCGCCGTGTTCCTGGTAAGCTCTGAACTCGATCGCCGCACTCAATCCCTCAACGAACCTGCCCAAATCCTTAGCTGGTCCACCCCCGAAAGCCGGCCGCGCGTCCTCAATCAGGTCGCGCCCTTCCTTCGCAACCACTTCCCCCGCCTCCAGATGCTCATTCACGGCGACTCGGATTTCCGCTACCCGGAGGATTGCACCCTTAAAGCGCCCCCTAACGGCTGGCGCGATCATTCCGGCCTTGTGAAAAAAGACGGCCGCTTCTTCCATTGGGCGCACGTGTCCCGCAACGCCGCCGAAGTCATCCTCCTGGAGCCTGCCAGCAACCGCCTTCTCTCCGATCTCGTCCCTAACCTGGGCGCCGTCCGCTTCTACGATTCCGGCGCCGGTCAGCCCGATCCCAACAGCCATCCCGCGCCCGTCCGAATCCCTCCCGCGCAAAACCGCTTTGATCGCGAAGTCACTTGGCTAGCTCAGGTCAATGTCGCGGATTGGGACCATCCCGGACGCACTTCGTCCCACCTCATCGTTGTAACCACCCGCCCTTCCGCAGTGCTCGGCGCTATCTTCGGCGAACAGTTCGTGTTCGGCCAGGCCAGTCTGTATTTTTTCCTGGCTCTCGCGGTTTTTTCCCTTCTCCTCGAAGGAGGCGCTCTCTTTGCCGGCATCTCCCTTACCCGCACCATCACCGGCGCGGTCCACAATCTCTATCAAGGCACCGAACGCGTAACCGGTGGCGACTTTTCCCACCGCATCGAAGTCCGCGGCAATGACCAACTCGCCGCACTCAGCACCTCCTTCAACTCCATGACTGAAAATCTGGAGCGTCTCTTCCACGTCGAAAAAGAGAAGGAACGCCTCGAGTCCGAACTCGAGATCGCCCGCGAGGTCCAGAACCAGCTTTTCCCCAAGAACGTCCCCACTCTTCGCACGATGGAGCTCACCGGCGTCTGCAAACCCGCCCGCATGGTTTCAGGCGATTACTACGATTTCCTTTGCATGGATGATTACCGCGTCGCCCTCGCCATCGGTGATGTCGCCGGCAAAGGCATTTCCGCCGCCCTCCTGATGGCCAGCATCCAGAGCATCATGCGCACCCAGCTTTCTGAAGCCGACGGCGAATTCTGCACCTCCGCCGCTGTCGCCCTCCTCAACCGTCAGCTCTACGCCAGCACCTCGCCCGAGAAGTACGCCACCTTCTACTTCGGCGTCTACGATGAAGCCCACCGCATGCTCACCTACACCAACGCCGGCCACCTCCCGCCTCTTCTCATCCGTGACGGCCGCTCGTCCGCTCTCGAAGTCACCGGTACTGTCGTCGGCGCTTTCCCAAAAATCGTCTACGAACAGATCGCTCTTCCCCTCTGTCCGGGCGACCTCCTCGTCGCCTACACAGATGGCATCGCCGAACCCGAAAACGAGTACGGCGAAGAATTCGGAGTGGACCGCCTCACCGACATCGTCCTCCGCTACAATCGGGCTGACAGCCCCGAAATCATCGCCCACGTCATGGAAGCGGTCACCCTATGGACCGGCAACCACGAACAGCCCGACGATATGACGCTCATGCTGGCAAGGATCACCTGATGACTCCCGTTCTCACCGCCGCTCAAATGGGTGAAGCCGACCGCCGCACCGCCGAACTCGGCATCCCCACTCTCATCCTGATGGAGAATGCCGGTAACCGCGTCGTAGACTTCCTTTCCGCCCGCTTCGCCCCGCTCTCCGCCCACCACATCGCCATCTTCTGTGGCAAAGGCAACA
>JALYXI010000292.1 GCA_030947245.1 Acidobacteriota bacterium | reverse complement strand
CCTCGTCCTCACCGCCTTCATTCGCCTCACTAAGAATCCGCTTTGAAATTTCGGTCAGTTTGGAATCGGTTTCCTCTTCTTCATCCAGTGTTTGCTGCAGCAGATCCACCACTTCCTGATTGCCCAGGGTTTCAGCAATCGTCCGGACCGTGCCATAGCCGGAGATCTCGTAATGTTCCACTTTTTGTGCGGCGGTGATCAGCATGACGTCTTTCATTTCGTCGCTGGCGTCTTCGCCAATGGTCTCCTGACCTTCCTGCACCAAGCCTTTCATAGCTTGGCAGGGTTTGGATTTCGGCTTCACTTCCAAAATTCCGAACACCTGCTCCAGGCGGGCCACCTGCCCCTTGGTCTGCTCCAGGTGCTCATTGAATGCGTTTTTCAACTCCTGATTGCTCGCCGCCTTTGCCATCTTCGGCAGAGCCTTAGTGAGCTGTTTTTCAGCGTCGTATAAATCTTTCAGCTCTTCTTCAAGAAGGCTGTCGAGTGTGTCGATAGTCATGAATACTCCCGAGCCATTCGATTGCAACGGCTGCTCCAAAGCGCGCAAAACTCAGAAGTCGAGAGGCACTAAAAGTACAATTTCAAACCAAGTTGGAGGACGCGCGCCGCTTCGCCCGTTTGAATCACCGTCTGAGTGGAAGGCGGAGCCACCGCCGCACAGCAGGTCTGCGCGAACAGCGGAGACTGGAAACTGGGCGACCCTGAAGACGCATCCCTCGGATTATCGAAATTCACATGGTTCAGCACATTGAATGCTTCCGCCCGGAACTGAAGCCGGATTCGCTCCGTAAAGTTGAAATTCTTCGAAATGCTGGCATCCAGGTTGTTGAAGTTCGATGCGGTGAAGATGTTCCTCCCCGCCCCATCCGATCCTGGCGCAGGTAAGGCAAAGCTGTCCCTATTCGCAAAGACCAGTGGCCCGATGATACCCGGAACATCAAACAACCCGGTTTCCGGTGTTGCGCCTACAATATCGGCCCGGGACTCATGCGAGAAATTGGCTGTCCGGGAGCCGCTTCGGACAGAGAATGGTTCACCCGATTGAAAGATGTAGATTCCGTTTACACCCCATCCGCCGAACAACGCCTCACCGACTCCGTGAAGCCCGCTCAGAAACTGCTTTCCCCTGCCGAATGGCAGTTCGTAGACGAAGTTGGTTACCAGCACATGACGGCGGTCGAAATCCGAACGTCCCCGCTCGTTGCGCCAGTTCCGGATGTCGGTGGGAGTGCGTGAATTCGTCGTTGAAAGTCCGGCGCCGGAGGAAGCCCCGATCGGGTCCACGGACTGATCGTCGATCGACTTGCCAAGCGTGTAGGCCAGACCCAACAACAGGCCCTGGCTGAAGCGCTTTCGCGCCGTGAACTGGAACGAATGGTAGTAAGAATCGCCGCCGGAATCAACGTAGTTAATCTGCTGGAACTGCTGATTCGGGCGCAAGTGCGCCGCAAGGGTGGTCTGTTCGATGCGCCCCGCGAAGTTGCCGGCTGCATTCTGAGCCAAGTCTGTGATGGTTGAACTGCTATTCACGAAAGCGCTTGTCAGGATGCCGCTAGTGACAAGGGGAACCGCCCGTCCTGTTACACCCGCAGGACACCCGCTACCGTCCGGTTGGCATCCGGCGCTCTTATTCTGCTGCAACGCCAAGAACGACGGCAGAATCGGGTCTGCATTGATCTGGTTCAGGTCATAACCGCGTAGCAGCCGCAGCCCGCGCTTGCCGATATAGCCGGCCTGCACTACGATATTGCCCGGAAGCTGGCGCTGCACTGTCAGGTTCCACTCATGGACGGTCGGCAACTTCAAATTTTGATCGAACACGGTCAGGGCCGGGGCGGAATTCAGCAGCGCGGCCGGCAACGTCAGGCTATCCGCCGGCTTGCTGGAGGGCAGCGCGAGTTGTAGTGGGAACCCTTCACCGATGCGCAAATCCGGCGCCGCGGCGCAGCCCGCTGTTTGGGACCCGATGTTTGCTGTGCAGATGGTTGTCAGGCCCGGAACCTTCCCGGCCACCGCGGTCACCTGGAAGGTAGAAATTGGGTCGAAAGAGATTCCATATCCCGCGCGCACAACCGTCTTGCCGCTTGCGCCGGGCTGCCAGGCAACCCCGATACGCGGTCCTAGCGCGCCCAGACTGTTGTTCCCGTACCAGCGATCCGAATGAACGAATCCGACCGGTCCTTGTGAACCGTCGATAGGCTTGTTAGGTACATAAACCCGGTCTCCCGACTCGGTGGGCGCAGGGTTTACTTCCCACCGTAAACCGTAGTTCACGACCAGGTTTTGCCGGACACGCCACTCATCCTGCAAATACATGTTGTATTGCTTGGCCCGAACGCCTTCATCCCACAAAGTGACGGTCTTGCCTGTCTGGAACGGCAGGTAATTGTTGCTCTTAATGTCACCCAGAAATACCTGCCGCAATTGCGCAGGGATGCCCAATAGGTCGTTGATGGAATTCAGCAGAATCGTGTTATCGGAAGAATTGATGCCTCCCGCGCCCACAGAGGGCGTGTTAAAACCTACGGGCGGCCTGATTCCCGACGCGAACGTCAGGACCGGTGTAACGTTAGTGCCGCCGGGCTGGCCGCGCTGGTCGTTGTGCTCATAGAAGCGCACGTTCAGGCCGGTCCGAAATGAGTGCGCGCCTTTGGTAATGCTCAGATTATCCAGAAACTGCGGTGTCGTCACGGCCCGCGCTGTACGGGGCGTGTTGGTGTAAGGACTGGTTACGTTGTTGAAGGTGTAGGGGGGAATATTGGGGAAATCCGGATTGGCTTCGCCCTGGGTAAACAGAAAAACAAACCGCGCAAAGCCGGCCGTAAATTCGTTCACGATGCGCGGCGAAAACACCCGGCGGTAACTGACCGCCAGGTTTTTGGTGTGCCGGAAAACCTCTCCTTCCGGTGGGAAGCCGGGGTAGATTACGGGACGGCCGTTCAGCGGGTCCCCGCCATTCGTGTTGTAAGTGGATTGCAACCAGCGGACAAACACAAAATTGTTCTGATTGAACGTATGGTCCACGCGCACGTTCACCGACGGACCGCCTACCCTTGTCGGCGGATTCCACGAATATCCTCCATAGTTCAGCCCGTCGCCGGCGCCATAGTTATTCGGCGCGGGCAACTTAGAGAATAGCGCCCCGATGGTCTTGTCCAGTCCCAAACCTTTCGGGTCGTTCGCGTAAATGTTGTAGCTCTGTATACAGCCCAAGTCAGCCGGGCCGGCGCAGTTTCGAACACCGGGCTTCAAAGCCCCTGTGCGGCTGTCCACCAGTTGCGGGCTGTTCCTTGAGATGGTCTGGCCGCCAATCACCAGCGGACTTGCCGGGTTTGCGACAAAGTACCGGAACGTGCCTGCCAGCGCCGAAGGCGTGTACACCGTCGGCAGGCCGCCCAGGCTCTGGTCCACGGCCTGAGTAAAATTGGCTTTGGTCTGCTGCCATCCGCCAAAGAAAAACGTCTTGTTTTTGATGATCGGGCCGCCTACTTCAAACCCGAACTGGTTCAATTTGATTTCAGGCTTCGCCGAGCCCTGAGCGTTGGCAAAGAAATCGCTCGCGTTGAAATCCGTGTTCCGCACGAACTCGAAGAGGCTCCCGTGGAACTGATTTGTGCCGGAGCGGGTGGCAATCGAGATGGCGGCGCCGCTGTTGCGGCCTTCTTCCGGCGAGGCATTGCTCGTCGTTACCTTGTACTCCTCCACATCGTCCGGCGTGAGCCGGTATAAGTTGCTGACCGGGTTCGGGACCGTCGATTCGTTCGCCTCAATTCCGTCGATCGTCACATTGAACGACCGGTCGCGCGACCCGTTTACGTGCAGTCCGGACCCCGCGCCGCCCGCCGATCTCTGCACCACCCCAGGCTCAAGCGTGATCAACGATAAAGGATTGCGCCCGTTCAGCGGAAGATCTTGAATGGCCTTCTGTGTCACCACATTCCCAATGGAAGCGTTGCTGGTCTCGAGCGCCTCCGCCGAGGCTTCCACACTTACGGTATCGGTCGAAGCGCCCACTTCGAGAGCCACATTCACCGTCAGCGGAGTGTCTACCTGCAGGATGTTTCCGGATTTGCTGTACTTCTTAAATCCAGCGGCTTCCACCGTGATCGTGTAGGGCCCGAGTGGCAGGGAAGGGAACGAGTATAGCCCCGCATCCGTGGTTCGCTGATTGTATACAATGCCGGTCGCTTCATCGCGCGCGGTCACTTGGGCGCCTGCAATCACGGCGCTGGAGGGATCGGTTACACTGCCGGAGATGCGCGATAAGCCGTTCTGTCCGAAGCAGGGTCCGGTCAGCATAAACACGAGTAGCAGAGTTTGCGATAGACGCCTCATAGGTGACAGTCAGGATACAACTTTTTCCGGACTGATGCGCTCTGTGTCTCCCGTGATAAGCCGCGCCCCGCGGTTCATCGTCACGTAGTTGTAAATCCACTCGAGTAAGACCACAATGCGGTTCTGAAATCCCACTAAATACATCAGGTGAATAAATAGCCACAGTATCCAGGCCAGCAACCCGCTAACGTGCAGTTTACCAATCTGTGCTACCGCTGCGGCGCGGCCGATTGTCGCCATGTTGCCTTTGTCCCAATAATGGAAAGGCTTGATAGTTTCTTTGTTTAAGCGCGCCCGAACCAGCTTCGCGGCGTATGCCCCCATTTGAATGGCTACCTGTGCCACGCCCGGCAGCGGTTTCCCTGTTTGATAGGAGAAACTTGCCAGGTCGCCGATGACGAGAATCTCCGGATGGCCCCGTAGCGACAGGTCCGGCTCTACCACCACGCGCCCCATCTTATCGACTTCCGCGCCCGTTTGTTCGCCCAACATCTTGCCCAGCGGGGAAGCCCTCACGCCCGCTGCCCAGATCACCGTTTTCGCCGCAATCCGCTCTTCCCTGCCGTTCGACTTCACGGTCACGCCGTCCTTGTCGATTTCCGTCACCATGGTGCTGAGCCTGGTTTTTACCCCGAGACGGTGCAGTTGGTCCTCGGCGCTTTTCGACAGGTCTTCGGGGTACGAGTTCAGCACCCGCGGCGAACCCTCCACCATGATCACCTCCGCTTCCCGCGTGTCGATCGAGCGGAAATCGTGAATCACGATGTCGCGCGCGATCTCGGAAATTGCTCCGGACATCTCGGTTCCGGTCGCCCCGCCGCCGATTACCACGAAAGTTAAGAACGCTTTGCGTTTGGCGGGATCGTGCGTGCGTTCCGCATTTTCGAACGCCATCAGCATGCGGCTGCGAATCGCTGTCGCATTCTCGATCCCTTTCAGACCCGGAGCCAGTTCCGCCCATTCCGGATGCCCAAAGTAGTTGTCAGTGGTGCCCGCGCTCACAATCAACGTATCGTAGGGTACCTCGCCTCCGTCCGCGAGCATCACGTTCTTTCCTGCTGCATCGAATCCGTTTACATCGCCCAGCAGCACGGTCGTGTTCTTGTTCCGCCGCAGAACACTGCGAATCGGAGCCGCGATTTCGCCCGGTGAGAGCGCGCCTGTGGCTACTTGGTAAAGCAGCGGCTGGAAAAGATGGAAGTTCCGCCGGTCGATAACGCAAACCTCCGCTTTCGCGTGCTTTAAGTCCTTGGCGGCATTCAATCCGCCAAACCCGCCCCCGATGATGACCACCTTGTGTGCCATTGTTTTCAGTCTATCCAGTTAGATGCAAACGCTTTGCATTATGATGGGAAGCGAATGGGACAACTCACTCCGAAAGCGCACAGCCTGTTTGATGTTTATCTGATCTGCTTCCTATTCCTTTCGCCCATCCTGTTCGGCATCACGGGTCCCGCACAGTGGCTGCTTTGGGCAATTGGCGCTATTCATTTCGTGGTCACTATGGCTTCGCAAACGCCGCTCGGCAGGATCAAGCTGATTCCTTTTCCGGTGCATGGAATGATTGAACTGATTGTGGGAATTGCTTTTCCATTTCTGCCTCTATTGCTCGGCTTCAGCAATTTACCGAACGAACGCCATCTGTTCTATGGGCTCGGTTTCGGGATTTTAGTGCTCTGGTTTGTGACCGATTACCGGTTTAAAAGCGACGCGTGGACGAAAGAAGCGCACGTGGACACCGGAGTTGACGTCGCAAGCGAAAACCTTTCACTCCGCCACTAGCGCGTCAGGGCTTCCGCCGCTTGCCCGATTTCGGCAACCTTGGTCAACCCTTCGAATCGTGCCGAAGGCTTGCCCGTCCGGTCGTATATGACGACGGTCGGTAACTGCGTAATCTTGATCTGGTCATTAATGCTTTGCGCCCCCAGAGCAACCGGATATTTCATTGGATAAGCCTTTAAATACGGTTGCACCACAGCCGCACCCTCCTCATCCATAGAGACGCCCATAATCTGGACACCCCGCGCGGCCAGCCTTTCAGCCATTTTGTTGAATTCCGGGATCTCCTGGCGGCATGGGACACACCAGGTGGCCCAGAAGTCGGCGATCACGACTTTTCCTTTCAGCATCTCGCGATTGAAGCCTGTGCCGTCCAGTTTGGTTAGGGGTAGCGACTCCAGTTCATTTGCCGCTGCCGTTACTTCTGCCGCTTGTGGGGTTGCGGTATTCAGAAACGCAGCGTACTCCTTGCTGTCGCGGGTCACTTGCGGGAAAGTGGCCGTAGCTTTTCCTTCCGCGTTATAGATCACGTAGAACGGAATGGAGATCGTGCCGAATTTCGATTCTTCCAGCCTCTGATTTTCCAGGGAAGCCGCATCGTTGCCATCGGTATAAAGATCCAATAGAACGAAATTTTTCAGCAGCGCGGCAATTTCCGGACGCGTGAACATATTCGCTTTCATCCAGTGGCAATTGGTGCAGGCATAACCGGTGAAGTTCACCAGCACGCGCTTGCCCTCCGCCTTTGCTCTAGCCAGCGCTCCGGGCAAATCGTTTTTCATCCAAACCGTTTCGGCGGCGGACCCGCCTCCCAGCCCGGAGCTTGCGGTCGCCACCGGAACGTAGGCGTCCAGCTCGCCTAGCTTTCCGCCGAACATGCCGGGAATTAAGGAAAGCGCAAGAATCGCAAAGGCCATTCCCGTAAGAAGCCGCCCTAGGCCGAGAGAATCGTCCTTTCCTACCCCGTCCAGCCGCAGGAACCCAAGAAGGTAAAGCCCAGCCATTCCAAACAGTACTACCCACGCAGCCAGAAACCGTTCCCGTGTCAGGAAGCCCCACTGCAGCACCTGGTCGATGCTGGCCAAGTATTTCAACATGGCAGCCAGAATTACGAAGCCCATCACCACTTTCACCCGCGCCAGCCACCCGCCGCTACGAGGTAGCTTTTTCAGGTACGCAGGGAAAAGTGCGAGCAGGAAAAACGGCAGCGCCAGGCCAATTGCAAAAGCCACCATCCCCAGCGCCGGCCGCGCGCCACCCCCCTGTGCCGATGCCGCGAGCAGTGTTCCTACAAACGGGCCCACGCACGCGAAACTAGCCAACGAAAACGTCAGGCCCATGAGCAGTGTTCCGAGCGTGCCGCCCCCTTGCGACGCGTTGTTCAGTTTCGTCAACACCGCTGAAGGAATGGTGATCTCGAATGCTCCCAAAAGGCTCAAGCCGAAAACCAGAAATATGAGGCAAATTAGTCCGTTCACCCATGGATTCGACCCGAGTTGCACCACCCCGAACGGGCCCAGCAGTGAAGTAGTGAGAAGCCCCAATCCCGCGAAAAGCACAACAATTCCGAGGCAGAATAAAGCGGCTTGCGTTAAGGTTTGCCGCCGCGTGACGTTCTCTTGATTCAAAAAGAACGACATGGTGATCGGAATCATGGGAAACACACAAGGCGTGAAGATAGCGGCCAATCCGAACCCGAATGCAATCGCGATAAACGCGAGCAAAGATTGATCGGGTGAACCGCTCTTGTGGGAGGCAACCGCAGCTTTCGGCTCGCTATACCCAGCCGGAATTGCGCCAGCCGTTTCTGTCGCGTTCGCATCCACGGTAAACGTTCCGGCTACTTCGAACGACTTCGGCGGAATGCAGGAAACCGCGCTGCACACCTGATACCGGGGCTTTACTATGATTTGCGCCGCGCCTGCCGGAGCGTCCTTTCTGACTGTTAAATCGAGATAGAAGGCTGGTTCGCCTTCAAATGTCTCTGTGTCGGCGTCGAAATTCGGATCATGCTTCCGAATCGGCGCCGGCTGCAGGACGCGCGGCCGCTCGAAAACGGGGTTGTCCAGCAGTTGAATGGAAGTGGCGATGGGAGGGGGCGGCGTCGAAAGCGAGTACAAGTGCCAGCCGGGGTCGATCCGCGCTGTCAGCCTCGCTGTGACTTTAGCGCCCGGTTTGGCGGCAGGCTGCGGAAACTCAAGCGCCCACTTCACATGGCCCGTTTGCCCAAAAGCGCAAACCGCGGTCCAGAAGAGCAGTGCGGCGGTTCTCATGTATTCCGATTAGATGCAGCGGCGGCTGGAATCTTCTGGGCGGCGGCCAGGGTCCGTTCGATTTGTTCGTTGATGTTACCGGTTGAAAAATCGCGCGCCACGCGAATCGCATTTTTGATGGCATTCGCGTCGCTACGGCCGTGGCAGATGATGGACACTCCCTGCACACCGAGAAGAGCGGCGCCGCCGTACTCGGAATAGTCGATCCGCTTCTTCAGGTCAGCAAACGCCCCCATGGAGAGCGCCGCGCCGAGTCTTCTCGCGCTGTTGGCACGCAGAGATTCCTTTAGCATCCGGGTGATCATATCCGCCACGCCTTCGCTCACCTTCAGGGCGACATTGCCCACAAAGCCATCGCAGACAATGACATCGGCGTCTCCCGCATAGATATCGCCGCCTTCCACATTGCCGATGAAGTTGATGGGCAAATCTTTCAGTAGCGGCATTGCGGCGCGGGTCTGGACATTGCCCTTGTGTTCCTCTTCGCCGATGGAAAGCAGTCCAACCCGAGGTTTGTCCACTCGCAAAACCACGCGCGAATAGAGTTCACCCATCACGGCGAACTGAGCGAGCATCTCCGGGGAACAGTCCACATTAGCCCCAACATCCACCAGCACCACCGGCCTTCCACTCAGCGTAGGCAACACGCCCGAAAGCGCCGGACGGTCCACGCCGCGGATCTTGCCCTGCACCATCTTTGCTATCGCCATGCAGGCGCCGGTATTGCCGGCTGAGACGAAACCGTGAGCTTCGCCGGAAGCCACCAGCCGGGAGGCTACGTGAATGGAACTGTCCTTCTTGGAACGCGCCGCCTTCGCGGGGCTGTCGTCCATCGTGATGCGCTCGCTGGCATGCACAATCTGGATCGGCAGATCCTGGTGCTCTGGATGACGCGCGAGCTCACGCGAAACTGTATCCCGGTCACCGACGAGCTTGATTTCCACGTTGAGGGTCAGGGCCGCTTGGATAGCGCCTTCCACCTCCGCTTCCGGCGCCTGATCGCCGCCCAAAGCGTCAACCGCAATGGTCAACATGAAAGGGAGAGTGCGTGCAAACTACTGCTCGGCGACCTCGACTACTTCGCGGCCCTTATACTGTCCGCAGTTCGGGCACACGCGGTGTGGCAACTTCTGTTCGTGGCAATTCGGGCATTCCGACAGACCCACTTTCTTCAACGCGTCGTGCGCTCTCCGCTTTCCCGTACGCGCGGCGGAATGTCTTCGTTTTGGATTCGGCATCGCTTGCTTACACTACCTTCTCTGAACTGATGTGAAACTGCTTCAAACTGCCCCAGCGGTCATCCTGAGGAACTTCATTGCACTCGCAACTGCCTTCGTTGCGATTTCTGCCACATTGAGGACATAGGCCTTTGCAGGCTTCACTACACAAACGGTGCATCGGCAGCATTAACAATACCTGCTCCTGCAATATTTCTTCCAGCTCAATGCCGGCGCCTTTATAAAACCCGATTTCCGCTTGTCCTTCATTGATCGAGATCTCATCTTCTCCCTCGACCGCCGAATTGGGCTGGTAAAACAGATCGAACGGAGCGTCGAGCACGAACTGCGCTTTCCCAAGACAACGGTCGCAATCGGCTTCTACCGTACCGCTAATCCGGCCCGTGACCCGGACCTCTCCCTGAGTATTTTCAAGGAGTTCCGCTTCGCCCACCACATGCAACGGCGCAACCTGCCGGATGCCCGACTCCGACCAATCCAACCGGCCGGGTTCCACGCTCTCATCAAACCGGATTTTCTTAAACTCAAGTTTCTGAATGCTGAGCAACATGACCGAATCCGGACTTTTCAGTATAGCGTACCGATCAATTACTTGCGAGAATCAGTCTCTCGCCCTACATGCGTTCGCCACTTGACCTTCGGGCCGTTATCCACGTGGTCGAGCGCGATCCTTGCATTAGGAACCTGCAAAAGAACGCGCGAGGGTACCTGCCGCGGCTCCCTGGATTCAAAACTCGACCCGCGCCGCCAACTGCCACTGCCGCGGGACATAGTTTCCAATCGCATTAAAGATTCGCCCGGCGACTCCCGGCATATCCACGCTCGGGTTTGGCTGCCCTAGATTCGTGTGATTCGCAAGTTGAACGATTCCGCGCGGAACTGAACCCGAAAACGCTCGGTAACCGGGACCGTCTTGAAAAACGACATGTCGAGTTGCGCGAAACGCGGGCCATAAAGGGCATTGCGGCCCACGTTGCCCTGAACTCCCTTTTGCGGCCTCTGCCACGGTCCGCTCACTTGCCCGTTCGCGGTGAGAAGCGTATCGGCCGTCGCGAACCAGGCGAACTGGCTCGGATTTTTCGCGTGCCAATCGCCCACAATGTTCGGTCTGCACCAACCGCTATCCCGGTCGGCGTTACAGGATTGATAAGTTGGCGTAAACGGCAGGCCGGTGGCCCAGTTGAAAATGCCGTTTGCCTGCCAGCCGCCCAGGAATAGGTCGATCGCCCGCGGTAACTGATTCCCGTACCTGCGGCCCTTGCCGAAGGGAACCTCCCAGAGGGAAGCGATTACCACCGCGTGGTTTCGGTTGTTATCGCTCACTCCGCGCGAGTAGGT
>JALYXI010000270.1 GCA_030947245.1 Acidobacteriota bacterium | reverse complement strand
CTTCTGGCCTGGAACAGGCAAATCTTCAGCGTGATCGTGTGTAATTTGGAGAAACACGCCGGTGTTCGGGCCGCCCTTGTAAGCTTGGCCGGTGGAATGCAGAAAACGCGGCCCAAAGCCCAGGCACGTCGCTACCTTCTTGTGATCTCGAACCGCTGTCCGCATACTCTGCAACTGCTTGTCATGCAGAGCATTCATCTCCACATAGGCAAGTAGCGCAAAGTAATCGCCGGGTTCCAGCCGCTCCAGATGTGCCCGCAAATACCCGGCCAATGACTTCTGCTTCCCCAAATCCTGTGAGTTCTCTTCATCCGTAAACAGCTTTACTCCGGAAGCCTCAAAAACGGGAGTCTCCGCCGGCAAACTACCGTTCTTCTCATATTCCGCCGTCAGGCTTCTGGTCGCATTCTTACTCGCTTCCACATCCGGCTGATTGAACGCATTGATTCCGAGCAGTGACCCTGCCGTCGCGGTAGCCACTTCCCACCGGAAGAATTCCTGCCCGAGATCGTACTTGTCCTCCATCGCAATTTGCACCACCGGATTCCCAGCCTGAGCCAGCGCATTCACCGCTCTGTCCTGCTCCGCGTCCGGTTCGGGCGTGTACCTCACATAGCAAAATACACGGTCTTTTCCATACACCGAAGGATTCCCAAGCGCTTCGCGATCGACAGGAATCAGCCCTTTGCCTTCCTTACCGGTCGATTCCGCAAGGAGCTGCTCCAACCATGCGCCCAGATCAGCGATGGCGGGCGAGGTCACGATTGTGATCTTGTCCCGCCCCTCATTCGCCAGCGTTCCCAGAACCGTCCCGAGAATTACTCCTGGGTTATGGTCCGTGGTAACGCAACTGGTGCAGGATTGCACCATCTCTTCCGTCTTATCCAGCAGCTTCTCCACGTCGATCCCCATGGCTGCGGCGGGCACCATGCCGAAATTCGAAAGCGCCGAATAGCGCCCTCCGATTGATGGCAGCCCGTGAAACGTACACCGGAAGCTGTCGGACTTCGCCGCCCGGTCCAGCTTCGAACCCGGATCCGTGATAGCGAAAAAGTGCTTGCCCGCCTGGCCAGCGCCCACAACCTGAGCCGCCTTCTCAAAAAAGTACTGCTTAAAGATATTCGGCTCCAGGGTGCTGCCGCTTTTGCTCGAAACAATGAACAACGTTTTCGCGATATCAATCTCTTTCTCCACGGCGCGAATCTGCGCCGGGTCCGTCGAATCCAGCACGTGCATCTTGGGGAAGCCGGGCGTGTTGCCAAAGATCTTCTCCAGCACCTCGACGCACAAACTGCTGCCGCCCATACCCAGAAGCAGCGCATCCGTAAATCCGCCCTGCTTCACAATATCAACTACCTCATTCAAGGGATTAAGGTGCGAAATCTGGTCGTCGGTAACAGTCAACCACCCCAGCCACTTGCCTTCGTCCTTGCCCGTCCACACCGCGGGGTCGCCGGCCCACATGCGCCGCACCAGCCCCGTGGTCTGCCACTGTTCCAGGCTCTCCTTCACCTTCTTCTCCGCCTCCGGGGGCAGCTTATACGTCTGGTTCGCCGTCTTCGGCTTCACCCCGGCTTTGCACCGCGAATCCAGAGCGTTCAGCAGTTTGTCGAATGCGTCGCTGAACAGTTTCAGCCCATCCACCAGCAGCTTATCCGTTACGGACTTTATGCTGATTCCGGCCTTCTCCAAATTCGCCATCGTCGCGCGCGCGGCGTCCACGTTCTCGTCCAGGCTGTTGCGCAGCCGACCGTGGTCGCGAAACGCGTCGAGGGTTGCGGGCGGCATGGTATTCACCGTCATCGGCCCGATCAGCTCTTCACAATACATAACGTCCCGGTATTCCGGATTTTTCGTGCTTGTGGAAGCCCATAGCAGCCGTTGCGGCATCGCGCCCCGCGCTTTCAACTTCTCCCAACGCTCGCCGCTGAACAACTCCTTATATTTCTGGTAGGCCAGTTTGGCATTGGCAATCGCAACCTTGCCCATGAGAGACTTCGCCAGCTGCTGCTCCTCGGTGGAAGCCATATTGTCAATTTCTTTCTGGAGAAGGCCATCTACGGCAGCGTCAATCCGGCTGACGAAGAAACTGGCCACGCTTGCAATCCCGCTCAGGTCGCCTTCGTGCCGCTCAAGACCCGCCAGATACGCCTGCGCCACGCGCTCATATGCTTCGTTCGAAAACAGGAGCGTGACGTTGATGTTCAAGCCTTCCGAAATCGCCTGCTCGATCGCGGGCACGCCTTCCGGCGTTCCCGGTATCTTTACCATCAGGTTCGGGCGCTTCACATTCGTCCACAGCCGCCGAGCATCCCCCAGCGTTCCTTCCGTATCCCTTGCCCGATATGGAGACACTTCCAGACTCACGTACCCGTCCAGCTTCTTGGTTTTCTCATACACCGGCTTCAACTCGTCCGCAGCCTGCTGAATATCCGGCCCCGCCAGCGTCTCGAACAGGGTCATCGGGTCCGCAGTGCCCTTCTCCTGAGCTTCTTTTACCGACTGCGCATAATCGTCGCTGCCCGTGATCGCCTTCTCAAAGATGGCCGGGTTCGATGTCATCCCGCGCAGCCCGTCCTCCTCGATATACCTCTTCAGCTCACCGCTTGAAAACATGTTGCGGCGGATATAGTCAAGCCAGACCGATTGGCCGTATTGTTCCAATTCCTTTACGTGATTCATTTCGTCGCCTCGTATTCCTTGCACTTCGCTTCCAGTCTATTTATCTTTTCAAGCCGCCGCAGATGCCGCTCTTCACCCGTAAACCGCGCGGCCAGATAAGCATGCGCCAATTCCCTTGCGGTTTGCGTACCAATCACACGGCTCCCCAGCACCATTACGTTCATGTCGTCATGTTCCACGCCCTGGTGCGCCGAATAAACATCGTGCGTCAAACCGGCGCGAATCCCGGGGATCTTGTTTGCCGCAACCGAAGCCCCCACCCCGCTGCCGCAAATCAAAATGCCTCGAGTTGCATTTCCCTCCCGAATCGTATGGGCCACCTTCTCCGCATAATCCGGGTAGTCAACCGGGGGCTCGCTTCGGTCCGTTCCCACGTTCATGGTTTCGTAACCGATTTGTTGCAGATAGCCGAGCAGATCGTGCTTCAACTCCACGCCCGCATGGTCGCTTCCCAGCACAACTTTCATGAGGTAAGGATAGCGCCTGCGCGCTACCCTGCAGAGGATGAACAAAGTCAATCTATGCGAAAGCTTTAAGGCGATTGAAGACCACTGGCAACCCCGTGTGGCCGGAACCCTAAACGGCCAGGAGGTGAAACTGGTTAAGTTTCAGGGCACGTTTCCATGGCATCACCACGAAACCGAAGATGAGCTCTTCCTGGTCTTCCGCGGCAGCTTCGTGATGGAACTGCGCGGCAGTTCCATCCATCTCCAGGAAGGAGAGTTTCTGATCGTGCCAAAAGGCACGGAACACCGCCCCGTAGCCGGATCCGAAGTGGAAGTCCTGCTCTTCGAGCCCGCGGGCACCCGCAATACCGGTAATGTAGTCAACGAATTCACGCGCGCCACATGAGCAATTGCTCACTTTCCTGAAGACTTCTCTCGCGAAACCGCATCAGAATGAGAGGTATGGATGCACCCGCGTGATTCGTAACCACATTTTTTGGCTCCTCCCACTCTCCCTTTTTGCTCAAGCTCCGGTCCAACAAAGCGGTCAAGGAACCTCCTCCGCGGTTCAGTTCCCGCTCTCCGGCCGAACCGGCCAGTCCGGCAGCGTCAACACCAATCAGTCCACAGTAAACGCGGGTGGCGCCAACAGCGTCAATCTCATCAACAGCAGCGTCGATGTCCAAGGCCCCTACCGGGGCAGCATCCCGACTGGCGCCAACACCGGTACTCCGATTCCCATTACGCTCGATTATGCCCTCAAGCAAGGCTTGCAATACAA
>JALYXI010000253.1 GCA_030947245.1 Acidobacteriota bacterium | reverse complement strand
ACGAGGAAGACATTGCGCGGGTGGTGGCGAAGGCGACGGGCATTCCGGTATCGCGCATGATGGAAGGCGAAATCCGGAAGCTGATCCACATGGAAGTGCGGCTCCATGAACGCGTGGTGGGGCAGAACGAAGCGGTCACTCTGGTGGCGAACGCGATTCGGCGGAACCGCGCCGGGTTAAGCGATCCGAACCGGCCGATCGGCAGCTTCATTTTCTTGGGCCCGACGGGCGTGGGTAAGACGGAAGTGGCAAGGGCGCTCGCGGAATTTCTATTCGATGACGAGAAGGCCCTGGTGCGGATCGACATGTCGGAATACGGGGAGAAACACGCGGTCAGCCGGATGATGGGCGCGCCGCCGGGATATGTAGGTTACGACGAGGGCGGGCAGTTGACCGAGCACGTGCGGCGAAAGCCGTTCAGCGTGGTGCTGTTCGATGAGATCGAGAAAGCGCATCCGGATATATTCCATACCATGCTGCAGATTCTGGATGACGGGCGATTGACGGACGGCCAGGGCCGCACGGTGAACTTCAAGAACACGGTGATCATCATGACTTCGAACGTGGGTTCGGGGACGATCAAAGATTCCGGGCCGATCGGATTTTCGGTGACGGCGCGGGACGGGACGAACGATGGCGTGAAGAGCCGGCTGATGAGCAGTTTGCGGCAGACCTTCCGGCCGGAGTTTTTGAACCGCATCGACGACATTATCGTGTTCAATGCGCTCCAGAAGGAGCACCTGAGCCGCATTATCGACATTCAGTTAAAGCGGCTGATGAAGCAAATTGAAGACCGCGGCTTGCATGTCGAAATTTCCGAAGCGGCGAAAGATGTGCTGCTGACGGAAGGCTACGATCCGGCATATGGGGCGCGGCCGATGCGGCGGGCCATCCAGAGACTGATTCAGGATCCGCTCTCGCTGAAGCTGCTGGAAGGCCAGTATTTAACCGGCGATACGGTGCTGGTGGAGGTGAATCCGGCGGAACCGGGCAAGCTTACCTTCGGTAAGCGGCCCGGCGAGCCGATTGTGGTGGAAGTGCCGGAGCGGGAAGCGTCACGGGTATAACCCCGCGGGTCTAGACTCAGACCACGATTTTCCAGGGTTTGCGCTCTTCCACCGACATATACTTGCGGGCTTCGGGCTGGGCGATTGTCTGCTTCTGATCGTTCCAGTCCAGATGCACGCGGCTACGGAGCGCGATGTTGCCGAGCAGGCAGGTACTGGTGGAGCGGAAGCATTTTTCGATGTCGCTGGTGGGGCGCTGGCGCGTTTTGATGCACTGAATGAAGTTGGCCCAATGGGCGAGATTGCCGCTGCTGGTTGACTTGACTTCTGACGGCTCCACATCGCTGCCCCGTTCGGGAATAACCTGGTAACCCGCGCGATCCACGAACAGCGTGGCTTTCGTGCCGCAGAATAGAATGCCTCCGCTTTTGCCGAACATGGACTGGCTGTTGGAATCGCGGTTTTCGTAGGTGGCGATGAAGCCCGGATATTCGTAGGTCACCTGGAGAGTATCGGGCGTCTCGCGGTTGTCCGTGATCCAGAATTTGCCGCCCGTGGCGGAGACATTTTTGGGCATGGCTTCATCAAACGCAAGCTGAACGATATCGAGCCAGTGCACGCCCCAATCCGTCATCATGCCGCCGGCATAGTCCCAGAACCAGCGGAAGGTGGAGAAGTATTTGTCCTTGGGATCGACGCCGAACCGATTGGCATTGAAGGCGTGAAGGGGCGCGGGGCCAAGCCACGAATTCCAGTCGAGCGTGGGCGGCGGATCGGTATCGGGCGGGTTGCCGTAGCCTTCGGCGGAGGAATTGCCGTAGTTCCAGGTGCGGACAAAGGCAACCTTGCCGAGCTCGCCGGAGCGCACCATGGCGGCGGCCTTCTGGAAGTGATCCGCCGAGCGCTGCATAGTGCCGGCCTGGACTACGCGGTTGTATTTGCGCGCGGCCTGCACCATTTTCTTTCCTTCCTCAATGGTGAGCGAAATGGGCTTTTCGACATAGACATCTTTGCCGGCTTTACAGGCCTCGACGGTCATGTAGGCATGCCAGTGATCGGGCGTCGAGATGCAGACGGCGTCGACGGATTTATCGGCGAGAATTTCGCGGAAGTCTTTGAGCGATTTCACGTCCGGGCTGCCGTGCTGTTTGGCGTAATCCGTGGCCCAATCGAGATTGCGCTGGTAGACATCGCAAACGGCGGGAACGGTGACGTTCTCCTGCTTCATGGCGTAGTTCAGGTTGGAGCGGCCCATCTTACCCATGCCGATGAATGCTACGGACAGCTTATCGTTCGCGCCGAGCACGCGGCCCGTGAAGAAAGGCGTGGCGAGCGCCGCGCCCGCTGTTTTGAGGAAATTGCGGCGTTCAGTTGAGGGCAATTGCGGAAGATACTCCATGTGTTCCGGATTTTATCACCGGCAGGAAAAGTTGCGGAGGGATGGGCATCACCCTAGTGGTGTTTGTACCATCACTGGAATAGCGTTAAACAAGAGCGAAAGCGCAGCGTTGCGCTTCTCCGAGGCTTCGATGTTAGCGGAACGCGATCAACGGCTCGAGCGGTATCACCGGCTATTCGAGACAGCGAAAGACGGAATCCTTATCCTGGATTACGAGACTACGGTTGTGGAGGACGCAAATCCCCGGATTTGCCAGATGTTCCGCTTCGAGCGTTCTCACATAGTGGGGAAGAGGCTGGGGGAAGCGCCCTTTTTGAAGGGCACCGAAGTCTCCGGGCAAATTTTAGCGGCATTAAACACCCGGGAAAGCGTTCTGGTAGAGGGGAATCTTGCCGTTTCGGGTGAAGGCTCCCTGCCCTCCGAACTGCTTTGCAACCGGTACCGGGAGGACGGCCGGAACGTGATCCAGTGCAATATCCGGGATATTTCGGAGCGCCGGGAACATGAGCGGGCGCTGCGGGAAAGTGAAGAGCGCCTTCGATTGATGATTGAGGGCGTTCAGGATTACGCGCTGATTCTGATGGACCAAAACGGCAACGTAACGGATTGGAATGTCGGGGCGGAGCGGATTCTGGGCTACTCCGCAGATGAGATTAAGGGGCAGAACGCGAAGGTTTTTTTTACGCCCGAAGACCGGGAGCGCGGCGAAGCGGCGGGTGAAATGGAGGGGGCGGCGAAAAATGGCCAGAGCGATGACGAGCGCTGGCATATGAGAAAAGACGGCAGCCGCTTTTTCGCGAGCGGGCTGATGACCAGCTTGAAAGACGAAGAGGGGCGCGTGCGCGGGTTCGCGAAAGTGATGCGCGATGTCACGGAAAAGCGCCGGATGGAACAGGCGCTGCTGTTTGCCCAAAGGCGGGAAGCCATTGTGTCGCTGGCGGGCGGGATCGCGCACGATTTCAACAATCTGCTGACATCCATTCTGGGCAATACGGATCTGGTGCTGGGAGATCTCTCGCCGCATCACCCGGCGCGGCCGCTGTTGATCGAGGTGATCGGCTCCGGCCGGCGCGCGGCGGACCTGACGAAGCAGATGCTGGCGTATGCGGGCAAGGGCCGGTTTCATTCGCATCCCTTGAAGGTGTCGAAGAAAATCCGGGAGTGCGCCGCGCTGATGGAAGCCGCGCTTCCGGAGCATGTCCGGCTGGTTTTGAATCTTAGCGAGGACGTGCCCCTTATTGAAGCGGACGGGGGGCAGATTCAGCAGGTGTTGTTGAACCTGGTGATCAACGCGGGCGAGGCGTTTGGCGCGGAACCGGGCGAGGTGACCGTTACGA
>JALYXI010000249.1 GCA_030947245.1 Acidobacteriota bacterium | reverse complement strand
TTAACGGATTTCACCATTTTGCCCCCGCCGCAGCGCGTTCCGTGCTTGAGTGCGCGGTCAAGGCACGGCAACCGATCGGGATCTTTGAAATTCCGGATCGCAGACTGGCTACCATCATTCCGCTTTTATTTACACCGCTGTTCGTGGCTATGGCGACGCCATTCATCCGCCCGTTTCAGTGGCAACGGCTTATTTGGACGTATCTATTACCCCTGGTCCCGGTCACGTGTTGGTGGGATGGTTTGGTCTCCCAATTTCGTGCGTATACTGTCCCGGAATTGCTGGAATTGACCCAAGGCCTTGACGACTACGATTGGCAAGCCGCTCGCGTCGCGATCAACGGAAATCGAGGATATCTCACTTACCTTCTCGGCTTTCCGAAGACTCGGCGCGCGGCAGATAACCTCGCTTCAGCCCATTCAAAGTGAGCCGCTGCTAAATGGAGTCACCGGCCCGGACGCGATAACCCGCCTTATTTCCGGGCTTCGAGAGCGGTTACGCGCTGGTCGATGTCCGCGACCAACTTAAGAAGCGCATCGATCTTGTTATTCGTCTTCTCGAACTGAAGGTTAATGTCGGACTGCATAGCCCTCATCTCCGCGCGGAGAACGTCTTTCACATCGCCGATCCGGCTATTCACATCGCCGATCCTGCTGTTGTTGAACCAGCTCGCGGCGAAGATGCCGAGCAGCGTCATCGAGAGCGTAAGTATTTGCACGTCAGTCATTGCTTCTGCGCCTTCGAACTGGAAACCACGTCAGCCGCTCTTCTCACAACGAAGTTCCTGAGTTGCTTGCAACGCCATGATTCAGATTTTAGCCTATGTGCGCGGCTACCGGATAGAAACGCGAGTCGTCGAGATCTCCCCACTTGACGGTACCCCGGCAGCGCCGCCGGAGGCCCATTTCACAATGCCGACGCCGGCGAAAATGATCAGCATTGCCGCGGCCTCGCGCCATCCCAGCGGCTCGCGGTACACAATCCAGCCAAGGGTCACGGCCACGGCGGCATTGACGTACGGGTAAACGGAAAAGATCGCGACAGGCAGTTTCCCCAGCGCGTAGACAAAGGCGCTGTAGCCCACGATGGAGCCAAAAATCGCGAGATAGATGATGGCCCCCACGCCTCGAACGCTCCATGCCAGATGATGAGCGGGGATCGCGATGGCGAGCGGGACGAATCCAAGACCCGCCGCCAATTGCTGCACCGCACCGGTCACCACCGGGTGTGCTTCGAAGCGCATGCGTTTCTGAAGAATGGAACCCAGGCACCAGGCCACCACGCCC
Source organism: Acidobacteriota bacterium (assembly GCA_030947245.1). GTDB lineage: Bacteria > Acidobacteriota > Terriglobia > Bryobacterales > Bryobacteraceae > JALYXI01. The sequence continues at coordinate 7,520 of JALYXI010000249.1, read as the reverse complement.
ATTTGGCAGATCAGAAAGCCAGCCATCAGATGCCCACTGCTTGCGGGCGCGTGGACTCCCGGCATCACGAGAAGTGCGGTGCCCAGGAGCCCGATCACCATGCCAATCACCGCGGGCGGGTGAATTTTTGCGCCGCCCGGGATCAGCGCTTCGATGCCGACCAACCAAAACGGAGAGAGTGTCACGAACAGGCTGGCGAGACCGCTGGGAATCAAGGTCTCGGCCCATGCCAGGCTTCCGTTGCCGATCCCGAGAACCAGAAAGCCGAGGAGGCCGGTGTGGAGCAATTCGCGGCGTGAGGGCATGGCAGCACCGCGCGCCAGCAGGATGGCGGTGAGGATCGCGCCCGATAGGATGAACCGCGTGGCCACCATGACCGCGGGCGGAAATGTCTCAAGCGCCATGCGGATTCCGAGATAGGTTGTCCCCCAGAACACGCACACGCAGGCCAGCGCAACGTACGCCTTTCCTTCCCCATGCACGCGCATGTCACAGGGTAACAAGGATGTGCCAACATGGAACCTTGTGATTGTGACTTTGACGGTCAATCCTGCGATTGACCGGACTATTCAGGTGGACCGTCTTGCTTTCGAAGACCGGGCCTACATCCTGTCGAGCAAGGACACACCGGGGGGTCGCGGAATCAACTCCGCAAGCGTGATTCACTCGTTCGGCGGTGAAACGATCGCAATTCTACCCGCGGGAGGCGCTTCCGGCGTCCGTTTCGAAGAGTTCCTGAAGGACTGTGGCTTTCCGGTAGTCGTAGTGCGGATTCGCAACAAGGTTCGAACGAACCTAACCATTATGGATGCGCATGGTTTGACCATGAAGCTGAATGAGCCTGGTCCTACGCTCGATAAGTCTGAAGTTTCGAAACTGGATAAGGCGGTTCGGGCGCGGCTGGAAGGCGTGAATTGGCTGATGTTGTGCGGCAGCCTGCCCCCCGGTGTTCCCGATGATTTTTACGCGAACCTGATTGCGTTTGCTCACAAGCAAAAGGTAAAGACTCTCTTGGATACGGATGGTGAGGCGTTGCGGCTTGGCATTCAGGCGGGCCCGACGGTGGTGAAGCCGAATCAAGCGGAAGCGGAGCGCCTTCTGAATACGGCGATGCTGACGCGAAACCATTTCATTAGCGCGGCGGAGCAGATCAGCCGCTTGGGGGCGGAGGCGGTAATCCTCTCTCTCGGCAGCCGCGGCGTGGTGGGGGCGTTCGAGGGGGAACTGACGGAAGTGATTCCTCCGCACGTCAACGTGGTAAGTCCGATCGGCGCGGGTGACGCCTTAGCGGCGGCATTCCTGTGGGCTATGCAAAACAAAGACGACTACCGCGATGCATTGCGCTGGGGCGTCGCGGCGGGAACTGCGTCGGCCGGGCTTCCCGGGATGCGGTTCGCCTCCCTTTCCGACGCGCGGCGCGTGTATCCCGAAGTTGAAGTCCGCAAGGTGGATTAGCCCGTGGCCGGAAGTAAGCCGGGCAGCAAGCCGGGAAGCGGCGTCGCACGCTCGGCCGGCATCGCGTCCGCTGCAATCTTTCTGAGCCGCATCACGGGTCTTGTGCGTGAAAGCGTGATGAGCGCTTTGTTTGGCGCCGGCGAGGCTATGGACGCTTTTAACATCGGCTTTCGGATTCCGAACCTGACGCGGGATCTTTTTGCGGAGGGCGCCTTGTCGTCAGCCTTCGTTCCCACTTTCACCAAATACCTGACGGCCAAGGGCAAGGAGGAAGCGCGGGAACTCTACAATCTGGTGGCCACGGGTCTGCTGATGATTGTTGGATTGCTCTGCGTTGCGGGGGTGACCTTCAGTCCGCAACTTGTGGAATTGTTCGCTTCCAGCTTCCACAAGATTCCGGGGAAGTTCGAACTGGCGGTGCGCTTGACGCGGATCATGTTCCCGTTCTTATTGGTGGTCGCGCTCGCCGCACAGGCTATGGGGGTTCTGAACGCATGCAAACAGTTCGGTGTTCCCGCGCTGTCTTCCATGTGGTTCAACATCGGGTCCGTTGGTTTTGGCTTGCTGGCAGGACAGTGGCTCGGACCTCATATCGGTATCTCGGGTATTGAGGGGATGGCGTACGGCGTGTTGTTCGGCGGTGTCCTACAGCTTCTGGTGCAAATGCCTTCACTGGTCCGCTCGGGCTTTCGCTACTGGCCGCAATGGGACTGGCGGCATCCGGGCTTCCAGACAGTCTTGCGGCTGATGGGACCGGCTATCCTGGGGAACGCGTCCGTTCAGATCAATGTCTTCGTGAACACCAACTTTGCGACCGGTTTGACCGATTCCGCCGGACACGTCATGAATGGGCCGCTGAGCTGGCTGAATTATGCGTTCCGGTTCATGCAGTTGCCGCTCGGGCTTTTCGGTGTGGCGATTGCGTCGGCGACTTTGCCCGCTGTCTCCCGAAGCGCAGCGGAGAACGACATGAACGGCTTCCGGCGGACGCTCTCGCACTCCTTGGCGCTCGTGATGCTGCTGACGATCCCTTCAGCCGTGGGATTGGCCGTGTTGGGCGAAAGCATGATCGCGCTGGTTTACCAGCATGGCGCGTTTACGGCGGCCGAGACCCACCAGACCGCGCTTGCGCTTTCCTGTTATGCAGTAGGGCTGACCGGGTATGCGGCCGTGAAAATTCTCGCGCCTGCCTTCTATGCCTTGAACGACGCGCGCACCCCTATGACGGTGAGCTTTGCCTCGGTCGCAATCAACTTCGCCGTGGCATTCACCATGGTTCGCTACTTGCGATTGGGCCATAGCGGTCTGGCGCTCTCGACTTCAGCTGTAGCTCTGTTCAATTTTGCCGTTCTTTTGTTTCTGATCCGCCGGCGCGTGGGCGGGATTGAAGGGAATGCTCTTTTTCGCAGCTTCCTGAAAATTTCCGCGGCATCGTTGGTGTTAGCGGGCGTCGCCGGCGCTTCGAGTTATTGGATTCGCGAGCTTGCAGGCGTTTCCCAAGCCGGGCGGCTGCTGAACCTATTGGTCTCGATCGGTTTAGGGGCAATTGCATTCTATTCGGCGTGCCGGCTGCTCGGGGTAGAGGAGTTGGAAGCCGCGGAAGAAGCGATTGCCCGGCCTTTGCTAAGAAAGCTCGGAATCGGCGCAAAGCGGGCGTGATAAATTGAAGATACATGGTCTTAGATCTTCAGGTAATAGTGCGATTACAGGATCTAGATAGTCGCGCTACGGAACTGACCAGGGAGATAGCGGCCCTCCCTAAACATATTGCGGAAATCGAAAAGAAATTAACCGGTGGCGAGCGGAAGCTGGAAGCGGACCGCGCGGCGCTCCTGGCGAATCAGCGGGAGCGGAAGAAGAGCGAGGGCGACATTCAGGTAAATGAGCAAAAGATTTCGAAATTGAAAGATCAGATGCTGAGTGCGAAGAATAATGAGCAGTACCGGGCCTTTCAGACTGAGATTGAATTCTGCGAGAAAGAGATAGGGAAATATGAGGATCGCATTCTAGAACTAATGGCCGCAGCCGAGCCGTTGGACCGGAATGTGAAAAGCGCGGAAATTTCTTTGAAAGAAGAAAAGAAGCAAGTGGATGCGGAGAAGGCGCAGGCCCGTGACCGGACCGCAACCGACCAGAAAGCTCTACAGCAGCTGCACGCGGAACGGAAAGAGCTTACCGGCGCAATTCCGCCTGCGGTGCTGGCCAATTACGACCGGATCCGCAAGTCACGCGGGGGTGTCGCCATTGCCGAAGCGTTGGATGGCCGGTGCTCTAAGTGCCACATTTCACTACGTCCGCAGTTCTTGCAGGAGTTGAAACGCGGGGAAAAGATTATGACCTGTGACAGTTGTCAGCGAATTCTCTTTTTCAACGCCCCGCAAAGCTTTGAGGAGGCCGCCGGCCGCTGAACTACGAGAGAGCGCAGCCGGGGTGGCCGCAATCGCAGGATAATTCCACCGCCTCGGTGCCTGCATCGCTGCAATAGGTGCTGCAATATTTGTTGTTATCGCCAGCCATGCAGTTGCAGGCGGGATGTGCGCACTTCTTATCGTTATCAACCATGTGAATAGTCTACTTCCTTGCGATTAGTACGCGCGAGGGGTAAAAAATCTGCTGTACTTTTTCATCCCTCAGGATTTCGAACTGGTGGGCCTGGATCATGGCGGGAAGGCGCTCTTCCACCTGCCGGCCCCAAAAAGCGGGAGCCACACGGGTGCACACCTGGTACATGGAATTGAAGAACGGCGCATGCTGGCCAATCAAGATCAAGGTCAACCGTCCGTTGCGGCGGAGCACCCGGCGGAACTCCGCCACTGTACTTTCGATGTCTTCGCTGGGCAGCAGCTCCAGCAGATAGCAGCAGACCACCGCGTCGAATGCCCCGTCCTGAAACGGCATCGCGCGAGCGTCGACGGCTTGGCAGTCGGCGCGGCTGCCGGGGTAGTTCAAGCGCGCGGTTCGTTGCGTTCGCGCGGCCATCTTCGGTGAAAGATCCACGCCAACGGTCCGGCCGCTGCGATTGGCGCAGACTAAGCGCTGAAACATCTCGCCCGAGCCGGTGGCAACTTCAAGGATCCGCATTCCATCCTGAATGCCGGATAGCGCGAGAGCCTGCCGGTGCGCTTCCGAGTGGAACAGCATGGTGGAAAGCGGGTACAGCGCGGACAACGCATCGTAGACACGCCTGGTCTTGCGGGACAAAGCTGCCGGCAATTCAGAAACTTCCGCTACGCTCAATTCCGCCATTATGAGACGGCCGCGAAAGCAGGCTGAAACTCAGGCATTTCGATGGAAATACGCGTTCCGCGTCCCGCTTGGCTGTCGATCCACATGCGGTAGTCCGTCCCGAACAGAACCTTCAGCCGTTCCGTCACGTTGCTCACTCCGATGCCCTGGGCCAGCAAGGTTGCCAGCTTCTCTTCCGAAATTCCGATGCCGTCATCTTGAACAATCACTTGCAGGCGGTTCGCCAAACGATGTGTTTCTATCGTGAGGAGTCCGCCTTCCACCTTGCTCGCCAGGCCGTGCTTGATGGAATTCTCCACCAGCGGTTGCAGCAACATGCTCGGCACCAGCATATCCAAAGTATCCGGATCTACGTTTTGCACATAACGAAGTTTCTCACCAAACCGGGTCATTTCGATAGACAGATAATCATTGATGAATTCGAGCTCATCACGGAGCGAAGCGAAGTTTTCGTTGTGACGCAGGCGGCGCCGCAAGATGCGGGAGAGTTTCAGGACCATGACGCGCGCCTGCCCGGGGTCGGTTCGAATCAAAGCCGAAACGGAGTTGAGGGTATTAAACAGGAAGTGGGGATTTATCTGGCTGGTGAGGGCGTCCAGCCGTGCCTGCATCAGCAGCCGTTCCTGTTCTTCGAGTTTCACCTCCGTGCGGGTGTTGTTCCAGACTTTGAGGGGAAGCGCCACCGCGAAGAAGGTTGTCGCGTACACGGCGGCCATGCTGAGGAATGTCAGATCTTTCCAACTGTCATCCACCGAGAAGATGCGGCCGGGAAAGATGTCTCCCAGAGTCTGGCGCAGAAACTCTGCCACCAGGATGGCCGCGACGAAGATGAAATGAAGGAGCGCGCGGCGATAGTTGTGTCCTTTGGTGAGGGCGCGGATCAGGTTCAAGTCAAAAAGCGGGGAAAACCGCCAGATGTCTTCTTTGTCGGAAGCAAGATCGCGCACCAAGCCGCCCAGAATGCCGATTCCGGCGAACAGGGGGAGGCTGAGAAACTCGTGATTCAACATGGCGGGGAGGGAGATGAGAATGCCGGAAAGCAGTCCGGTGACATAGCCACCGACGACACCGGCGAGCATACTGCCCTCCAGGCCCAAGTCGACCGCTTCGTAAGACCGGACCAGCACCCGGACGGCGACGCCGGAGGCAAAAATTCCGGAGAACCAGAGAGAAAGGCGAACGCGCTGATCGAGCGTGCGGGCATCGCGCAACAGGGTGCGGCGCAACGGCTGGTAGCGAATGACGAAACCGGCAATCGAAGCCGCCACGCCGAGTTTCACCAACAGCGTAATAAAGTAGCGTTCCATCCGGAGCCCATTATAATTAAGACTTGCCCACACCTGCCGCCTTCCGGCTGGCTAAGATCGCCGAAGCCAGCTTTCCCACGGCGTTCGGACACTTTCGAATCTACGGCTTTGAAGGGCATTTTTCCGGTCACGTGGAAGAGGCTGTCGTTCTGAAAATGGGAGATTTGCAAGTGATTGACGGGCAGCCCGCGCCGCTGGTGCGGGTGCATTCGGAGTGCCTGACCGGAGACGTATTTCACAGCTTGCGATGCGATTGCCGGGGGCAGTTGGAAATGGCTCTTTCGCAGATTGCCCAGGAAGGGCGCGGCCTGCTGATTTATGAGCACCAGGAAGGCCGCGGGATCGGCCTCATGAATAAGCTGCGCGCCTACGAGCTGCAGGACCAGGGGCTCGACACCATTGAGGCGAACGAGAGACTGGGGTTTGCATCGGACCTGCGCAGCTATACTCTGCCCTCTCAGATTGCTCTGTATTTTGGACTGAGCGCGATCCGGCTGATGTCCAACAATCCAGAGAAGGTGGAGGCGATGGAGCAGGCCGGCGTGACGGTTAGCGAGCGCGTTCCGTGCCTGGTACCGCAGGTGGAGTTTCGTTCCGCGTATCTGCAGACCAAGAAAGACCGGATGGGACACCTGCTGGAGTGATCGACTGGTCTCCCTTGACGCTCAGCTTGCGGGTGGCCTTTCTTGCCACGGCGATCTCTTTCGTCCTGGGACTCGCGCTTGCGTACCTGTTGGCGAACCGGAGCTTTCGGGGCCGGGAGCTGCTGGATGCCGCTATCACTTTGCCGCTGGTCCTCCCGCCCACTGTTTTGGGCTACTACCTCTTAGTGGTGTTGGGGCGCTCCGGCCCGATTGGGCGGGTTTACGAAACCATCTTCGGGGGGCCGCTGGTGTTTACCTGGCAGGCGGCGGTGGTGGCTTCCACTCTTCATGCGATTCCGCTGTTGGTGAAGAGCAGCAGGGCGGCGCTGGAATCCGTTGAGCCTGAATATGAGCGGGCGGCCCGGAATTTGGGCGCTTCGGAGTGGCGCCTGTTCTGGGGAGTGAGCCTTCCGCTGGCGAGACGTTCGATTGTGGCCGCCACAGTCCTGGCGTTTGCGCGGTCACTTGGGGATTTCGGGGCGACGCTGATGATTGCAGGCGATATTCCCAAACGAACTCAGACGGCGGCCGTCGCGATTTACGATGCCGTGGAAAGCGGCAACACCGTGCTGGCGCGAACTCTGGTGCTGGTGATTTCCGTGCTGACCATGGCGATTGTGTATGCGGCGAACCGGGTGGAACGCCGCGCATGATCCAAGCACGTTTTGCGAAACGATTTCCCGCCTTTTCGCTCGATGTGGAGGTGGAAGCGAAGCCTGGCGTTACAGTGCTCTACGGGGCGAGCGGCGCCGGGAAGACATTGACGCTGGATTGCCTTGCTGGTTTCACCACGCCGGACAGCGGCAGAATTCTCTTGGACGACCGGATTCTTTTCGATGCGGCGGCACAAGTGAACCTGCCGCCGCAG
>JALYXI010000238.1 GCA_030947245.1 Acidobacteriota bacterium | reverse complement strand
TGCTGGGCCAGAACCTTCGCAAGATGTCCGACAAAGCGATTGCGCATTGGCGGAATGAAAACGTCGGCTTCATCTTTCAATCGTTCAACTTGATCCCGGTGCTTACCGCCATGGAGAACGTGGAGCTGCCGCTGAAGCTGACCCATCTATCGAAATCCGAACGGCGCGAGCACGCGGCGACGGCGCTGAAACTGGTTGGCCTGGGCGACCGGATGAGTCACTTTCCCCGCCAGCTTTCAGGCGGCCAGGAGCAGCGCGTGGCCATTGCGCGCGCGCTGGTAACAGACCCCGCCTTGATTTTGGCTGACGAGCCTACGGGCAACCTGGATGCCGCCAGCGCCGATGACGTCCTGACCATGCTGCAGCGCCTGAACCAGGAGTTTGGCAAGACCATTGTGATGGTGACGCACGATCCGCATGCCGCCAAGTTCGCCACCAAATCCCGCCATCTGGAAAAGGGCGAATTGCTGGCGGAAGGCGTTGCCGCTACGGTCTAATAGCGGGTATGGCTGAATTAGAAATCCACCACGAGCGCGGCGAAGAGCACGATCCATTCGGTACGCGAATCGGCATTCTTGCGTCCGTGCTGGCGGTGATGCTGGCAGTTGTAACCATATCTTCTCACCGGGCCCACACAAAGGGCGTGCTGGTCAAGGCGGACGTCAACGACAAGTGGTCGTACTACCAAGCGAAGCGGATCAAGCTCCACAACATTGAGTTAGGGCAGCAACTGATTTCACTGATTGCCCCGAAGAACGAAGCCAGCGCGAGCGCTCTGGAGGAGTTGAAAAAGGAGAAGGTCCGCTATACGAAAGAAGGGGCTGAGGTCCAGGGCGAGGCGAAGGCTCTGGAGCATGAAGTGGAAGAGGTTGAGGCTAAAGCTCTACGGTTCGATTTCGGAGAAGGGCTGATTGAGATCGGGTTGGTGTTGAGTTCCCTTTATTTCATATCGAAGAAAAAATACTTCCCGGCCATGGGTTTGCTTGCCGGCGTAGCGGGCGTAGTGATTGCCGCGTCGGGGTGGTGGATTCGCGCCTAAAAAACGGGTTTGACTTTATCGCCGTCTTTGAGAGCTTTGTCGCTGGCCAGCGCTACGGCTTCATCCTCTTTCAACCCGGCGATGATTTGCGTGCGGGTGACGCTGGATGCCCCGGTTTCCACCCTCCGGCTCCGTACAACGCCGTTGCTTTCCAGCACGTAGACGTCAGTCACGCCCGCTTCCCGGCGGACGGCTTCTTTCGGGATCGTGAGCGCACCCGGGTTGACGCTGGTTTCAATGAATGCGTTGATATTCGTGCCGGGCACCAACTGATGGCCGGGGTTATCGATGGTGCAGATTACCTCACCGACCTGGCGTGTTCCGAGCGCCGTGATCTCTGTCGGAAGCCGCTCTACGATTCCTTTCCAGGTGCGGTCAGGCTGCGCGTCCCAGGTGATCCTGACGGACTGGCCCACGGCTACGCGCCCGAGTTCCGGCTCATCGACATACACGCGCACGCGAAGGCGGTCCAGCTGGCCAATGCTAGCGACCAAGTCCCCCGCGGATAGATAGCTTCCGAGTCTTGCGGGCAAGCTATAAACGACACCGGCCACCGGAGAGCGAATGATGGTCTGACTTACTTTGGCCTGAGTGGCGCGAACCGTCCACTGGGCTTCACGCAAGCGCGCTTCCCCGGAGGCGACATCGGCCTTGCTGACCAGCGCAGCCCGGCGCTTGCCCAGATTGTCGATATCGATCTCGAACTGGCGGAGCCGTGCTTGCGCGGTTTGCATTTCCACCATGGTGGCCGCCTGCTTTTCGTAAAGCCGCTTCAGGGAGCCGTACTCTTTGGCCTGCTGATCCCGGTCGAAGCGGAGGCGGGTTAAGCTATTGTCGATTTCGGTCAGTTCGCTCGACTTCCCCCCTTTGCCCAGCACGTCCAAATCCGAGCGGGCCTGTGCGACGCGCGCTTCCGCCGCGCTTACCTGGTCTGTCAAACCGGGTTCACTCAGTTGGGCGAGTAAGGCGCCCCTGGCTACCGTCTGGCCCTGTTGAACCAGCAACCGCTTCACCAATCCCGGCGCATCCACCCGTACGGCCGCCCATTCGATGGGCTCCACTTTTCCATTCGTGGGAAGATTGCTGATCAGGGTTTCGCGCCGCGCCTTTGCGAACCGGATTTCCGGCGCACTGCTTTTGGCCCGGGTGATCCACAACGCGCCAATCAGGATTACGGGGATCAACAGCAGCCAGTAGAGTCGTTTCAAATGTTCTCCCAGTAGCAGAATCTCACATCCGGGGCAGGATCACGGTCTTTCCGCCTGCCCAGGCGCGCACGTTTTCAAGGGCTTCATTGGCTTGGGCCAACGGGTATTTGTGCGTGATTTCGGCTGTGAACCGCTCTTTCCAAAACGGGACAGAGAGCATTCGCAGGGCACGGTCCACGTGGCGGGGCTCAAAACCCCAGCTTCCCGTCACGCGCAATTGCTTACGCGTGACCGTGTGCGGATTGAAGAGGATTTCACCGGCATTTGCATACTGGCCCAGCACCAGGAATTGCGCACCGTCCCGGCAGAATCCCAAGCCTTCGTTCACGGCGTCAGGATTTCCTACACACTCAATTACGACGTCCGCGCCGTGGGGACCGGTTTCACGCAAGACCGCTTCGCGTCTGGACTCCGAGTCGGGAAACTGCGCCATATCGACCAACGCGTCCGCCCCGAACGCCCGGGCCAGTTGCAACCGGTGAACGGGCCCGCCCACAACCACCACCCGCGCCGCGCCCGCCTGCTTAGCTACCGCAAGCGCCGCCAAGCCGACCGGGCCCGCGCCCTGGACTACAACCGTATCGCCCCATTCCACAGGCGCGCGCTCCAGGCCATGGATGGCGGTGGTAAGCGCGCATCCGGCTCCGATTACGGCTTCGCCCGGCAGATCGTCATCCAACTTAAAGATTGAACTTCCGGCGCGAAGGAGGATCTTCTCGGCATATCCGCCGCGCAGGTGAGGCGGCTCATTCGCGGCATAGGAGATCCCGTAAGCTTTACGGGAAAGACAGCGCGTTGGCTGCCTTTTCAAGCGGCAGTAATAGCATTCGCC
>JALYXI010000230.1 GCA_030947245.1 Acidobacteriota bacterium | reverse complement strand
CGCGAATTCATAGCCAGATTGACGATAAGCTGCTCAATTTGGGCTGCGTCCGCTTTCACCTTGCCCAGCGCGGGCGCGGGCATCACGATGACGCCGATGGATGCACCCATCAGCCGGCGCAGCATCACCTCAATGTTGGCCAGGAGCGGTTGCAAATCCAGAATGCGGGCGTGGGCATTCTGGCCGCGGCTGAACGCGAGCAGTTGGCGAGTAAGACCAGCGGCGCGCTCGGAAGCTGACAAAATCTCTTCGGCAAAGCGCCGGAGCGGATTGCCGGCTGGCATCTCCTCGCGAAGCATCTCACTGTAACCGGTGATCACGCATAGCAAATTATTGAAATCACCCGCCACTCCTTCCGCAAGCCGCCCCACGGCTTCCATCTTTTGGGATTGTGCGACCTGGTCCTGCAGTTGGCGTCGCGCCGTGATGTCGCGGAGCACGAAGATCGCGCCGGCGATTTTTCCGTTCTGATCGCGAATGGGCGCGGCGCTTTCTTCTATGGAAATGCTATGGCCGTGGCGTGAAGTAAGCAGCTTGTGCGTATTGCCCTGGAACGAGCACCCTTCAGAGAGCACGGAAGAAACCGCGGTTTCGACCGGTTCGCCGGTGGCGTCATCCTTCAATTCGAGCACGCCGGAAAGCAGCTTATTGTGCGCTTCGGGCAAAGGACAACCCAGCATGGCTTCCGCTACCGGATTCAGGAAAGTAACCCGGCCAGCCCGGTCCGTAACCAGCACGGCGTCTCCAATGCTCGAAAGCGTAGCGGTCAGGCGCACTTTGCTGTAGCGGAGTTCGTCCACAAGGAACGTGACCAGGAGCGCGGTCAGAATAAATGTGACCAGACGAGCCGCTTCGGTCCAGCTTTGGATCGCGAGAGAGTTGAGGGGCGGAACGAAGAAGAAATCGACAATCACCGTGCTGAGCGCAGTGGCGAGCAGGCCTGCGTTGCGGCCGAAAAACCACGATGCTACCAGCGTGACCGTGATAAACGGCAAAAAGAAATTGGGCTCAATGATCTTTTTAAGAATGAGAGAGGTAACCAGCGCCCAGGCGATCAATCCGCAAACGATGGCGTAGTTTAGGACTGGAGAACGCGACTGGGGCATGGGCATTTAGAGAGCGGAAAAGCTGCCGCGATGATTACCAAAAGGCTTAACTTACAAATCATTGTAGCGGGAAGACTCGCCCGGAGGACGCGTCTTCCAGCGGCGGTGGATCCATAACCATTGATCGGGGTACTCGGATATGGCGGATTCCAGCGCGTGCTGGATCGCTTCCGTATCCCGAGCGGCATCGCCCGTCACTTCCACTTCAGGGTAGAAGCGAAGGACGTAGCCGCGTTCGGCCTTGGACCAGAGTGCGAACCCCGGTATTACCGCTGCTCCGGAGTGCGCGGCCAATTTCGCAAAACCGGGGTTAACGCAAGCGGGAATGCCGAAAAATGGGACGAAGACACCGCTGTCGAGAGAAGCATTCTGATCCACAAGCACCCCAACGGCTTCATTCGCGTGGAGAGCCTTCAGAATGGGGCGTGCAAAGTCGCGCTTGTCGATCAGGGTGTTGCCGGAAGCCGCGCGGCGTTGTTCGACAAAGCGGTCGATCAGCGGATTGTCGAGAGGCCGTACCACTACGTGCATCGGTTCTGCCAACAGAGCATGGGCGAACGCGCTAAGTTCCCAATTGCCCAAATGAGCGGTGGCGAAGAGCACTCCTTTCCCAAGGTTTCGCGCTGCGGTGAAATGTTCGAAGCCTTCGTAGCGAATCCACTGGTTCACGGTCGACCGGCTAATGGCCGGAAAGCGGGAAAACGCAACCAACAGACGGCCTATCGATTCGAACACCCCGTCCGTGATTTGGCTGTGGCGCGTAACGGGAAGGTTTGGAAGAGCCATCGCGAGATTGCGCATCGCGACTCGACGGAGGCGGGGAACTGTCAGGTCGAGCAGGCGCGCATAGCCATGTCCCAGCCAAGTGGCGAGACTCATAGGTGCGTACTGAAGAGTGGCGACGGCAATCCGGGCGATCGCGTATTCAAGGTAGATGCGGGTTTGGGTTCTAGCCTTCGGACGCAATCCAGCCGCCGCCCAGCACCAGATCATCCTTGTAGAAGACAGCCGCCTGGCCCGGAGTCACCGCGCGCTGGGGCTCATCGAAGCGAACTTCGACCCCTCCCGCTATGGGGTAGAGCGTCGCGTGCGCGGGGCTATGCCGGTGCCGGATTTTCACCTGGGCGCGAAGGGGCGCGGGAAGACTTGGAATAGAAACCCAGTTGACATCGTGGGCCGCAAGCGTGGAGCGCATAAGCGCCGCGCTGCTTCCCACGGTGACCTGCTGGTTCGCCGGGTCCGTCGCGATGACATAGAGCGGCTCGCCAGTCGCAACTCCAAGGCCTTTCCTCTGGCCGACCGTGAAATGGTGAACGCCGGAATGCTCACCCAAGTTCCTGCCGGCTGTGGAGAGAATGGCGCCCTTGGCCGCCGGGGCCGCCGACCCTGTTTCGCGAAGATAGGCCTCCAGAAATGCAGCATAATCGTTATTGGGAACGAAGCAGATTTCGTAGCTTTCGGGCTTTTCCGCAACCGCCAGGCGCAAGGTTCGCGCCAACTCCCGCACATCGGCCTTCTTCCGCTCACCAAGCGGGAAAAGTGTACGGGAGAGTTGAGCTTGCGTTAGGCCGAACAGGAAATAGGTCTGGTCTTTCGTCGAATCGAGAGCGGTGCGCATTTCAAAGCGGCTTGACTCCGGGTTGCGTGTAATCCGGGCATAGTGACCGGTAGCGACATGCTGCGCGCCCACCGTGTCGGCCATCGCCAGGAATTGATCGAACTTGATGAAATTGTTGCAGAGCGTGCAGGGAATGGGCGTCCTGCCCGCTAGGTACTCCGCGACGAAGGGCGCCACCACATGCTCTTCGAACTGCTGCTCGAAATTAACTACGTAATAGGGAATACCGATCTGCTCCGCGACGTGGCGCGCGTCGTACACATCATCGAGCGAGCAGCAGCGGCCGGTGCTTTTGTTCGAGGCAAGCTCAGGCAGGCGGCGCTGGTTCCAGAGCTGCATAGTCATGCCGATCACCGTGCGTCCTTCCTCAACCAGCAGCGCGGCAACGGTGGAACTATCCAGGCCGCCCGACATCGCGACCACGATGGGCGGCGTGTCAGACATAGGCATGGGCGCTTTTTGCCGGGAACGAATCGGTGGAAATCCGGCGCAGGTGGGCGACGGACTGCACAACGGCCTCCGTCAGTGCGTCGACTTCACTGGCGGTGTTCGAAGGACCGAGCGAGAAGCGAAGGGAGGAGCGGGCATCGCGCGGCGAGAGTCCGATGGCGGTCAGGACGTGCGACGGTTCCACGGCGCCGCTCGAACAGGCAGCGCCGCTCGAAACCGCGAATCCGCGGAGGTCGAGCGAAATCAGCAGGGCCTCCCCTTCGATACCGTCGAAGCGCATGTTGGTAGTGTTCGGCACGCGGTGGTCTGCGCCGTTGACATGGGCTGCGGGAACACGTTCCAGGATCTGGCATTCCAGGCGATCCCTTAGAAGGGCAACACCGGAACAGCCGGCTGTTTCGGCGGCGCATCCCAACGCGGCAGCGCCGGGAACATTCTCTGTACCCGGGCGTCTTTCGCGTTCATGGCGCCCGCCGAAGCTGACTGCCCGAATCAGCGTCTCCCCGCGAATATACAGTGCGCCGATTCCCTTGGGAGCGCCCGCTTTGTGACCGGAAATAGTGTAGAGATCAACCTGGAGATCGTCCATTGCGGCTTCAATTTTCCCAAAGGCCTGCACCCCGTCGGAGTGGAGCAGCACCCCGGCGGCGCGGGTGATGCGCGCAATTTCCGTGATCGGCTGAATGGTGCCGAGCTCGTTATTGGCGTGCATCACGGAAACCAAAATTGTATTTGGCTTTAGCGCGCGGCCGATCGCGTCCGGATCCACAATCCCGGAAGCGCCCACCGGAACATAGGTGACTGCGGCCCCTTCGCGTTCCAGAGCGGCGCAGGTGTTGAGAACCGCCGGATGCTCGATCGCGGTAGTCACAATATGGCTACCCGGGCGGGCTACACCCCGGAGCGCAAGGTTGTCTCCTTCCGTGCCGCCGCTCAAAAAGACGATTTCTTTTGGATGTGCGGATAAACGGGCGGCAACACGCCGCCGGGCTTCTTCCAAACGCTGTTTCGCGAGCTGACCGAACTGATGGATGCTGGAAGCATTTCCGTACACGCCGTCGAGCGCTTCCACGTATGCGGCGCGAACCGCGGGCGCCAGGGGAGTGGTTGCGTTGTGATCGAAATAGTGGTGCGGCACCTCCTTTCAGTTTAGCTTTGTAAGGTGACGACGAGAGAGACTGGACCCGCGATTGTGACCTTGCTGACCGATTTCGGCCTGCGCGACCACTTTGCCGGCGTGCTAAAAGGCGTGGTGTTGGGAGTGTGCCCCGGGGCTTCGGTGGTGGACATCAGCCATGAAGTTACCGAATTCGACATCTTGGAAGGCGCTTTTCTGCTCGCTCAGTCCTGGCGGTATTTTCCCGCCGGCGCCGTGCACCTGGTTGTTGTGGATCCGGGCGTAGGCACCAACCGCCGCCCGGTGCTGGCCCAGTCGTGCGGCCACTACTTCGTTGCGCCGGATAACGGAGTTCTGACGATGGTGTACGACGAAGAGAAGCATCTGGTGCGGCACATCACGGAAGAGCGCTTTTTCAATCATCCTGTAAGTAACACTTTTCATGGCCGTGATGTGTTTGCGCCCGTAGCGGGGCATCTTGCCGCAGGTGTTGCTCCGGAGGAGTTTGGGCCGTTGATCGACGACTACATGCGCCTTCCGCTCGCGAAGCCGGTCCGCACCGCCAGACGGGGCTGGACAGGTGCGGTGCTGAAGATCGATCGGTTCGGGAATCTGATTACGAATTTTCGGGCAAACGAATTTGCGCGTGTTTACGAGCAGGATTTTGAGGTTCTGATCGGACTATGCGCGGTGACAAAGATCGAGCGGAGCTACGTAGCCGCGCCGGGCGATTTGTTCCTGATCGAAGGAAGCTCCGGGTATTTTGAGGTCGCCGCGGCGCAGGCGAGCGCGGCCGGAATTCTGGGGTGCGCGGTGGGAGCGCCAGTGGAACTAAGGCTGCTGTAACAACTGAGAATCCAGACGGTAAAAACTGAGGACATTTTCACCTTGGCGAACTTGCCGGTAGCGCTTGAGCGCCCGGTAATGCTCCGCCAGTTCCATCCGCACGGAATGCTGCGCCACCACGATTCGGATCCTTGTGTTCCCGCCCAACATCTCCAGCACCGGCCGGTATTCCCCTTCAAGCGGGTAAGGCGGGTCCAGGAACACCACGTCCGCCAAGCCGCTGTCCATCTCTTTTTGTACCGCGCCGCGCAGCACCGTAGCCCGGTTTTTCAGGCCGAGCGCTCGAAGGTTCTCCTCAATGACGTCCGCCGCCTCTTTCGACTTTTCTATGAAGACAGTTCGTTCCGCACCGCGGCTCAGCGCCTCGATTCCAACTGAGCCCGAACCGGCATAGGCGTCCAGAAACACACAGCCCGGTATCTCCGGAGCCAGAATATTGAACAGAGTCTCGCGCAACCGGTCGGGGGTGGGCCGCACTTCCGCGCCGGACACGGATTTTAACAATCTTGAGCGAAACTCGCCCGCAATCACGCGCACGATCAAAAATCTACCGCACAATGTGTGAGTGACGCGTATTGAAACTTTCGTTTAGGCCTAAGCATCCAACACTTTAGCTGAGGATGGGTTTGCAAATTTGCAAACTTGTCTGATACTATCTAGCAGGCAAGAGACGGGTTCCTCCCTTTGCATTGCCACACCCCACCAACGGAGTTAACACAACCACTGAATGAGCTTTACTGTTTTTTTGGGTAATTTACCGGCCTGGGTTACCGCGGACGAAATTAAGCAATGGCTTAGCGCGGAAGACCTGGTAGCGGATTCGGTTAAAGTCATCCGCAACCATGAAACGCAGGAATCCAAGGGATTTG
>JALYXI010000206.1 GCA_030947245.1 Acidobacteriota bacterium | reverse complement strand
GAACGCGTAAAACAAGAGTCCGCACAGGCACGTATCGACAATGCACTCCATCAGCACATTCACGGTCTCGCGCGACCGGCAGAACCCGGCTTCCAGCATGGTGAAACCCACTTGCATCCCAAAAACCAGAAATGCCGCAATCAACGTCCAGACCGTGTTAATTGGATTCACAATGTCATTGGCCTTCAACACGGGGTCCGCGGCAAAGGCCTTCATCCCTAATAAATCCGGATTGATGAAGAGTGTTGCCAGGACAATCACGCCGATGCCGAGTAACTTGCCGGCCAACAGAAGCGCGCCATACTGACGCCAATGCGGCTGCTGCAGCCTCTCTTTGAGCCGGGAAATTTTCTGCGATAGAGGAATTCTGGAATTCATGAATGATGTTCTCCTTCCGTTCACATTCAAACTACGGTTACAGCGCCGCTTCACCGCGGTCCCCGTTTCTAATCCGGATCACGTCGGCAAGATCGTAAACAAATAGCTTTCCATCGCCGATCTTGCCTGTCTGCGCCGCTCCAGCCAGACACCCAATTACCTCTTCCATGCGCTCCGTCGAAATCACGATCTCGAGTTTCACCTTGGGCAGCAGATCCACGCTGTACTCCTGCCCGCGGTAGACCTCCTTGTGCCCCTTTTGCCTGCCATGGCCCCGTACTTCGCTCACCGTCATGCCGTCGATCCCGATGGCTATCAATGCGTCTTTGACGGCATCCAGCTTGAACGGCTGAATGATCGCTTCTATTTTTTTCATCGCTGTCGGTCCTTTATTTCTTCGGCCCAAAGAAGGCGATGATTCCTAAAGCGAGCGTGCTTTGGTTTTTCGCCACCATAATTCCCGTGCCGCGGTCATAGTACGGCTTATCCGAGGTGTCGCGCCGGTACTCCAGCCTCGCAATCAATCCTTCCCGGAACTTAGCCTCGCCCGTGAGAGTGACTTCCTTAACCGATTGGCGCGTGCCCGTCGTAAACCCGTCGCTATCATTGAACAGTTCGACGCGGGGTGCGAACGCAAAACGGTTCGTCAGCTGGTACCGTCCGGCGACCGCCACCCCACTCCAGTTCTGGCGGGGGGTAGCAGGCTGCTTGTCGGAACCGTAATCGAAGTTGAAGTAGACATTTCCTTTTCCGCCCGGCCACAGAACGACCGTGGTGTCGTATAGCTGCCTGTACGCGCGGATCGGTCCTTCCTGCTGCGGACCGGTGTAGTAGTCGTTTGCCCACGTCAGCTTCTTCCAGGTGAAATTTCCAACCAGGCCTACTGTCTCAAAGCTGTTATTTGTGCCCAGGCTATTCCAGCCATTCACCAACTGCACCCCTGCGGTGAACGTCTTATTCACTGGAATCGTCGCGCGCGCCCCGAAGTGATAGTAAGGAATAGCGAATGCGAACAACAAAGAACGCGAGTAGTTCCAGTTACTGTTCGATTCAATCACCTCCGCCCCGGCACTGGTAACGAATTTTCCAAAGTCGAGCTGTACGCCGTGAGCCTTCGGCGGCCGGAACTCGATGAACATTTGCTCCAGATACTTGAACCCGTTCGGCGCATCGTCGGCGGCGCTGATTGTGTCCAGTGTCCGGCCTACCCCGGCATCAACCCGGAACCCGAATATGCCTGAAGCCTTCTCCAAACTCACTTTGGCAAAATTCAGATGTGCTTGATTGGCCTTGTCGTCGAAGTTATAGAGCTGGTTGTACCCTGAGGCCGGGTGGTTGAAATTGATATCCCCGTAGACATCGCCCAGCAAATAGATATCAATGCCTTTTTTCGTCCAGGCGGAACGCGGCGGTGTTGCAGCAACGGCAGCCGGGGCGCCGCTGTCCGGTGGCGTAGGCGTGCCTTGAGTGAATGCATTCCCTGCACTGGTGAGTGCCAGGGCCGTGACAAAAATCCTCTGTCGATATCGCGCGTGCAAACGTTCCTCCAATTAACAGGGAAAGCGGCAAGGCTTTCGAAGGTTCGCGACAGAGCGAAATCCACTAACAGGGTTTTATCGATAGTATGCGCGAATGCGGGAAATTGCAATCGAATATTCAGATTGGCTTCATCAATGAAAGCAGCGGATGCTTTGAAGCTTTAGTTTCGTGGGAACGAAATCGCGCCAGGCACTTGGAAGATGAATTCCGAGAAAGACGAAATACACCGCGGGAGAGGCTCTGCGAATGGTACGCCGATCGTTCTCCGTTACAGAATGCCCGTAAAGGGAGTACCGGCTCGGTTCAGGAATCTGCGGCGTACGACGTTATTTCGACCAAACGCATCAGCGGCAATGTGCGGAATGCTTTCGAAGCTCCGTATACCGCTTCGAAATGGGGCTGGCATGGCGCCGGAGATCGGCCGCGGCTGGCGCGGGCTGCTGCGCGGCAGGCTGAAACCCGGACCGGCTCGCAAGCGTCTCTTACCGCGATGCTGCGCGGTGTCCTTCCACTCGTTTTCGCTTCCATTCTAATTCCTTCGGCTCTTGCCGATGACGAACCGGTTTTCCGCAGCGACGTTTCGCTGGTCCGCGTCGACGTGCAGGTTCTCGACCGGGACCACCGCGCCATCACGGGGCTCCGGGCGGAAGATTTTGAACTCCGGGAGGGCGGGAATCCGCAGCAGATCCGCAATTTTGCAAGCGAGAACATGCCGGTGGATGTTCTGCTCTTGTTCGACGTCAGCGCCAGCATGCGGCCGCATGTACAGCGCATCGCCTCCGCCGCTCATCAGGCCTTCAATGTTCTTGGCAAAGACGATCGCGTGGCCATCATGGTATTCGACCGCAGCTCGCGCATCCGCTTGCCATTCCGAAGTAATCACGCCGATGTCGAACGCGAATTGGAGCAAATGCTGCGGCAGGAACGCTTCAATGGAGGGACCGACATTACACGCGCGCTGCTGGATGCCGCGGATTACGTTCGAAGAGACGGGCGCACGGCAGCCCGCCGGGCTATCGTCATTCTGACGGACGATCAAACTGAGTTGGACCGGGACGATGAGGCAGTCACCCGCGCGCTCACCAGGGCCGACGCCGTGCTCAGCCTTCTGCTTGCCCCTTACGCACTGGACAATCAGCCGGGCATGCCGCAGGGCCGGGGGCGGCGCAATGGCGGCTACGGTGGCGGGTGGCCGGGTTCGAATAGCGGCGGGGGCATGGGCGGCCCCCTGGGCGGGATCATCCTGGGCGGCCGTGGCCCCCGGAACGGCCGCGGAGGACAGGGCTATCCCGGTTCCGGCCAGGGCGGCCGCTCTCGCACTCAATCCGCCGGTACCGCGGAAATCGCACGCCGGTCGGGCGGTGATGACCTAAGTGTCAACGATGCTTCGGCGCTCGAAACCACCCTCGACCGCATCCGCCAGCGCTATGCTCTTCACTTCCACCTTCCCGAAACCGTGAAGCCGGGTCAGCAGATGTCTATCGATGTCCGGTTAGGCGATGCCGCCGCGCGCCGCTATCCCGATGCCGAGCTCCGCTTTCGCCGCGTCTATCTCGCGAGCGGCGCTCCCGCAGGCGAGGCGGTCACAATCACCAAGAGTTCTCCAACTCCGGCCAGCGCGCGCCGTTCTGCTGATCCGCAAGAGGATCAGCCTCCCCGCCTACGCCGCCGTCCGGCAGTTAGCGAGCCCGGTGCGCCGGCAGGGCCTTCTATTCAGCCGGAGCCGCCCCCGTATCCTTAGCCGCCCGCAACAGCCGCCCGCAACGCATTCGTTTTACTCGGCCACAACCTGCGCGTCCCGGGCCGTTCCGGCGCCCAACCCTCATTACTGGAGCGCGCTGAAGGAATCCATTCCCGCCAGCAAATGCCAGCGCCGCCGCAAGAGACCGGTATCGAGAGGCCGTTCAGCAAGCTCGATCAGGCTTTCGGCGTATTCCAACGCGACCTCCGCCCAGTTCCGCTGAATACGGGCCGGATAAGGTTCTTGATGCCATAGCTGCCCCACCAGCCAGCGCATCTCCTCATGACTCTTCACCAGGTGCAGGTTAGGATCCTGCGCCAGCCCCTGCAACTCCCTACCGATTTCCAGATCGAGCGCCACGACCGGCTTCCCCAAAGCCAATCCGTCCAGTACCGGCAAGCCGAAGCCCTCGTAGAAACTCGGGTAAACGATCAACCGCGCATCCGCAAACAGCATCGCCACTTCAGCCCGGCCAAGATGGCCGCTTTCCAACCATTCCACATCGTCCGGCGCATTTAAAGGGCGTTCACCTCCCAGTAATTTAATGGGGGTGGCGCCCTGGAGTGCCCGCAGCGCTTGCTCCAGGCCCTTGTGCGGAAAGCCGTTCCCCACAATCAGCACATAGTCACCCCGCTCCCGGCTATCCGCGTTTCCGTGTGTCCCCGAGTGGATGATTTCGAAATCCGCCTCCTTCCCATAGAACGCTTCGTAGTCTTTCTTCGAAAACCGGCTGATCGCGATGATCTTGTCCACCACCTCCGGCAATCGACGGTGCAGAGTCTCCAGCAACGGTCCCGCCAGGAACTTGCAGCGGACTGCGATGGAATCCTGATGCGTGTATGCGATGCGGCCGCCCAGCCTTGCCATACGGTGCAGTTCCTGCCACGAAAAAATCTGGCACGGCTTGAACACCACGTCGAATTTCACATGCTCGAATCGCGACTCGTCAAAAATAGAGTACCCCGCCAATTCCGCCGCGAAGAACTCCCGGGCATCGCCGCTCAGCCCCAGATTCAGTTCGTAGCGATTTTCCAGCAGGGGAGCCAGATATAGAACCAAACTCAGCGCGAACTCCGAAGTGCCTGAATGGGTGGCCGGCAAATGAAAAAGGTCGATCAGGATCTTCTTCTTCCGGCCCTCATGCCACAATGCGGCAAACCGGTCGACAGGATCCATTAAATACCGGAAGTAATCGCTTACACAGCGGCTGTATTCCGGATAGCGTTCATCCAGAAACTCCCGGTTGCGCCGCTCCAGAAGCTTTCGGCGTTCTCCAAAGCTCTGAGCTTCGAAATGGAACACGAATGCGCGATTCGCCATCACCGGCGAATAGCCCCGCCGGTTCATGCGGCAAATCAGGTCGTTCTCTTCGTTGTAGCCGGGACTATAGATCGGGTCGAAGACGCCGAAAAACCGCAGTACCTCATTCCGGATCAACAGGCAGAAGCCCACGCCGGTAGGCATCACTTCATACCGGTTCCATTCGCTCTGCAGCTTTCGCCACAGCTCGTAACTATCGCACGGCTCCAGCATTTCAAAAACCGGAACTGAATAGATGGTCGCCCTATTGCTCCTCGGCGTTACGGCGCCATGCTTCTCGTGCAGCCGCAGTACCGCGAACATTTCCTCGATTGCGCCCTCGGTCACCTGGGTGTCGGAGTTCAGCAGAAGCACATCACGCCCGGTCGGCAACGCGCGAACCATCGCTTCGTTGCAGTTTTCCACGAAGCCTAGGTTGCGCTCACGCCTGCAGTATTTCAACCATGGGACCCTCGCGCCGAACTCCTGCGCCATTGCCTGAATTTCTATTCCTGGCGAGGCATCGTCAAGCACCTCAACGTCGCATCCATCGGGCAGAAACGCGACAAGGCTGTCCAGGCAATTACGGAGTTGTTTGGCTGCCCCGTACACCGGGATCAGCACCTGAATGGGAAGCAGCATCGGCTAACGGCCACCCAAAGCGGCGAGCATGGCACGCAAGGGCCGCGTGATCCTCCAGGAGTATGAATCTCTTAATTCGCGCTGCCGCTCGCGCTCCGCCGCACTCTCGTTTCGCAAGTGAACGATGGCCGCGTCCTTCGCCGCAATCTCTTCACGAAGCAGGGCAACGCCGGCCTCGAACTGCTTTTCAAGACGGACCCGCATGTCCTGCTCCCGGGTCCATTTGCCACGCAGCCGCTCTCCCTCCAGCCGGGCCATGTCCTGACCTGCTTTCAAGCGGCGAAACTCCGCTTCCAATGCCACACGCTCCACCTGCGCTTGACGCACCTCGATACGCAAGCTCTCTACGCGGGCCGCTGCCGCCGTTTCCTGGCTGTTCAATAACTCGCTTACCGGTCGGAGATTGAAGGCGGCGCGCATCCGGATTTCAACGTGTAATGGCGTCCGGAACGAAGTACCCTCCGGCGCTTGCACAAACAACTGGGGATCGCGCCCGAAGCTGAAGAATCGCGCATTCCCCCCTTTAACCGGCATCAGATCGCCCGCGCAGGGCAATCCTCCTGCATGCGTAATTTCAAGCAGAGTGGCGCCGCTTACCGCATTCCGTACCACAATCCGGTCGACTTCCACCAGCCCGGGCCGGTTCAGTACATCAATGCGGATGGAGCCATTGGGCGCACCCTGTGGCAATTCCAGCTGGTGGCAGTGCCAGACATCCGGCTTGACGTATGAAACGAAACTGCTCTCCTCCTCGAATCCGTTTTCCATTCCGGGAAAGATTTGAATGAAAC
Source organism: Acidobacteriota bacterium (assembly GCA_030947245.1). Taxonomy (GTDB): domain Bacteria; phylum Acidobacteriota; class Terriglobia; order Bryobacterales; family Bryobacteraceae; genus JALYXI01. The sequence goes on along the minus strand of JALYXI010000206.1, from coordinate 8,707 downwards.
TTTCTCCGCCTGCACCTTGGTTCCGTTCCGTTAGATCCAACAACTCCGCCGCCTGCGCATACTGATCCTGAATGCGCTGGCATACTTCCGGCTTGCAGTGGAACAGCAGATCCAGCAACGGCGGCTGTTCCGCCCCACCTGGCTTTCGGAGCACGCCCAGGCCCCACCAATGATGAAACTCAAAGTGCGGAAAGCGCCGCGAAACTTCATCCCAAAACTGCCACACCTCAAAGTCCGCATGCCGGACGTTGACGTCATGCAGCAGCACCAGCCCGCCGGGCTTTACTTTGGGAAACCAGGTTTCAAAATCGTGCTTCACTGCCTGATACGTGTGGAACCCGTCTATGTGGAGGAGGTCAATACTCTCACCTGCAAACTGCTCGCTTGCGTGATCGAAGGTGTCACGCAACAATGTCGAGAAAGACCGGTAGGTCCTTCTGTTGTATTCATCCACTTCCTGGAAAACGTCTTCGCCGTAGAACCCGGCATGCTCATCGCCCTTCCATGTGTCCACAGCGAAGCAGCGGCAATCGAGCGAGTTCTCTTCCACTGCCTGGCAGAAGCCAAAATACGATTCGCCATAGTGCGTTCCAAGTTCCACCAGTAAAGCCGGCCGGAGCGCCGCGACCAAATCGCTTGCGAACGGCAAATGCCCCGACCAGGTACTCAGGCTTCCAGGCTTGTGCCGGCGAGGCCGAAAGCGCCGCATCGGCAGCGCTAAAAGTTCCGGCATTCCCTAAATCCCATACCGGAAGAGATCAAGTGGATCCGGCATCAGAGCAGCATTGGGGTTGGCGCAGAGTTCATCTGGCAATCCCCCCGGGATCAGCGGCTGCCCTACGCCATCCCCACCGATGCTCAAGGTGCCGATTGCGTAAGGAGTGAACACAACCCGCAATTCTTGCCCGTAGCAGAATTCCGCCAGCCGCTCGCACAAAACTTCGGGGGCCGCCGTAATTGCAGCGACGCCGCCGAGCCCCTTCAGCACGGCGGCGCGCGCCGCAAAAAAAAGGGGGGATACAGACGCAACTTGCCGTACCACTTTGAACAGCCCCATGTAACCCGTCTCCGCCAGCGGCTGCCCCGCCGCCGGGTTCAGCATCCGCTCTCCATTGGGTTCACGCAGGATTTCGAACGCCGCGGCGATCATCCGGTTCTCCGGGCCGACGGCGATGCCGCCCACCATCCCGCAGTCCGGCCGGTCCGCCTGGCTCGCCAGTTCTTCCAGAAAGAAATGATTCACCCGGTCAAGCGAGCCGTTTATGAAGACCACCACGGTGGCATCGATGTCCAGCCAGTCCAGCACTGGAGCAGCACCGCGCAGCACGGAGAAAGCCTGCTCGTAAAGCGTCAGGTTCTCCGGCCGGCGGCAGCGCAGGAGAGCCGGGGACTGGGTTCCATCCTCCAAGCGAGTGATGACAGCGACCTTGCGCCCCGGCTGCGGTTCCCATTTCACGCGCATAGAACCCAGAAACAATCCCTTCTCGGCGCTCGCGCTCAGGCCACGGCGCTCAAGTGCCTGGTTTAAAACCCGCGGCCAAGCCAATTGGGCGTAAGGCTTGGAATCCAAGCTCATCGAGGTGGATTGCGCGTGCATTCGCCAGTGGTAGAGCGGCTTGGCGATATGCCGGATACGCTTTCTCCCGGTCTGTTCCGTCATCCGCAGCAACAGGTCCCAATCCTGGGCTCCGTCACACTCTTTCCTGAACCCACCCACGCTTTGGACCAGGGTTGTGCGCGCACACACCAGATGGCCGATGTAATTGAAGGAGAGCAGCAGATCGGGATCGAAGTCTGGTTTGAAGGCAGGATGGCTCCGGTTCCCGGCCTGATCGATCTTGTCCTCATCGGAATAGATAAGGTCCGTTTCCGGGCGCCGGTTGAGACACCGCACCACCTCGATCAGCGCATAGGGATGCAACTCGTCGTCATGGTCCAGCAGTACCGTCCATTCACCGCGGGCCCGGGCAAGTGCCAGGTTCGACGCACTGGAGATGCCGCCATTGCGAGGAGAGCGCTGAAGTTGAATCCGCTTATCCTGCGCCGCTACCCGGTCAAGATACACTTTGAACTTGAAACCGTAGGATGCATCGTCAGAGATCAGCAGCTCCCAGTTGGGATACCGTTGTGTGATCACTGAGTGGACACAACGGTACAGATGATACGGCTGGGTTTCATAAGTGGGCAACACAACCGAGATCAGGGGCAGCTCTCTCAGGCAATGCAGCTGATTCATTACGTCGCGCCCGGGCCAAAACATACCACGCTCATTACGGGCCAGCCACTCCTCGTAGTGGCCGCGCACATCCGTAAGCCCTTTCTTCGGCGGATCCCATCTGAAGACGTGGGTGGCGTTTGCCGAATCGTCGATCGAGTAAAAGTCAATCGGCGCCACGCGATCCGGCATCGGGATCCGGGCGGTAAATCCTCCCCGGCCCATCTCTGACCGCCCGAAAAGGACGGCCAAATCGGAACGCTCCAGACCGGTGAGGCACGGCGCCCATTCCGCCCCGGCGGTGACCCACAGATTCTCTAGCGGGCTGCGGTCCGGGCCCGAGTTCCACCCTTTAACCGACAGCTCCGTGGCTGGGAACGTGGACAAGCGCGCTACATCTACCTGAAAGATTACGTCTGTCGAATTTACATCCATCTTCGGTATGCGGTTGCGGCCATAGCCGCATGTCCCTGTTGTGCTAAACAAGAGGGAGCCTCATTACTCGCCTGCCAAGGGGCCCGACCACAATCCGGGCCTATTGAGAGCGATTTTGAGAATCAGAGTACATGCCCAACCCGCAAATTGAATATCTCCGCCAGTTCTTTCCGGCCGATATCTCGCATACTCTACTCCATTACGGTACACCCGATCCGGTTACCGGATCAAACTCGCCCTTGCTTGCGCGGGAAGGATGGCGCTGCATCCGGGTTGAACCCGGCAAATCAGTATCGTTGACAGACACTCTGCGGGAATCCCGTTTTCCAGCGCTGTTTGGACTACTCATCCTCGATACGCCCGGTCAGCAGGTTCTGCGCTCGCTGGATTTTGAGCAATTCCGTCCTTCGATGATCATTCTTCCGGAAGAAGCCGATCCCGAAGCGGGCCGGCGGAAGTACGCCTTTTTAGCAACCGGCGGGTACCGCTTCGCCGGGGTAAACGGGGGTGAATCCGTGTGGCTGTCCCGCGCCGTCCAGGCGCCGCCCGCGGCGCGGCTGAATCCCGCTTTCGGACAGGCAGTTGGTTCGTCGTACCGAGGTTCGTCGTACGGAGGTTCAGCGCGCCCGGATTCGTCGCACCCAAGTTCATCCCACCCGTTCACCGGCGCGGGCCAAGCAATATCCGTAGGGCTCGACCAGCCGTCAGCTCCTCCGGTGGGCGTGATCCGCGTGCCCTGGAGCGGCAGCTTGGAGCTTGAAGGGTGGGCTTTCGACAGTTCCAACCGGGGTATAGAATCCGCTGTGGTCCTGCTCTTCATGGGAGCCGAAACCGGAACCGTGGAAAGCTTCCGTGCAACGCGCTATGCGCGTCCCGATGTAGCGCTGCACTTTGGAGATGACGCGCTGCTGCTAACCGGATTTCACGCGGCGATTCCTCTTCAAGGCCGCAAGCCTGGCCGCTATTCCCTCGATCTTCTCCTGGTGCGCAACGGTGAAACCGTTGGTCGCGCGGATGGCATTCTGGCCGTGGAGCCAGCGCTGACCGCGTATGAGAATGCGGCGCGTGAAGGCTTGGCTACACGCTTCCTTTTCGGGTCCGGACTTGAGATTGGCGCCTTGCAGCGCCGCCTGCCTGCGCCCGGCGGCTGCACGGTCAAGTACATCGACCGCATGCCGGTTGCGGAACTATTGGCGCATTATCCCGAACTGGCCGGGATGGAACTCCAGCAGCCCGACCTGATCGACAATGGCGAACTTCTGGACACCATTGCCGATTTGTCGCAGGACTTCGTGATTGCGAACCACTTTTTCGAGCACAGCCGCAATCCCATTCAGACCCTCTTCAACCTGGCGCGAGTGATCCGCCCGGGAGGCGTGTTGTACATGGCCGTGCCGGACAAGCGTTACACCAAAGATCTGCCCCGCCCGATTACGCCATACGAAACGCTGAAGCAGACTTACCTGACCGGGACCCGCGAAGAACTGCGGGAGTTGTATCGGGAATGGGCCGAAACGTGGGATGCCGCAGTAGACAAACCCGTTTCGGACAAAGTTTCCGCCCTGGTGGAACGCGATTACAGCATCCATTTCAACGTCTGGGATTTTGAAAGCCTGATGCAGTTTGTGCTGAGCACGAAAACCGGCTTTGGCCTTCCGTTCGCGCTGACGGCTTGCGTGACTGCGGAGAACGAAGTGATTCTGATTCTTACGAAAACCGCTTCCTGACCGGATCTACCGCACCGGCGATCGTCAGGAGGCATGCCTGGACTCGAGGGTCTCCTCATAGATCTTGATGAAAAAATCCCGGGAGGAAGGGGAGCAGCCCACGTGCATGGCGCCGCCCGAATCCTCGACAAAGCCAAGATAGCCATCCCATCCCATGTCTTCGAGGATAAAGTTGAGGCACTCTTTTTCCTGCCGTGGAACGCCCTCCAAGGCAAGATCGAAAACCTGACCGGTGCAATGCGCGGGCAGTTCTCCATCGCCCGCCTTCTCCTGATAATCGAGTGGGCGGACGAGCGCGGTGACTTCGAGGGGGACGAACTTTTCTCCTTTCGGCTTGAGCGCATCGAACATGCGGCGGGTTTCAAAGGCGATATACGTGAGGGTGCCGATGGCGGCGGGGGAGGCCTGCATGTAGTAATTCTGGTTCTTCAGGTCCCAACTGCCGATGGCGCCTGACCCCGACGTGCGCAATTGGAATCCAAAGAACTGCGGCTTATCGAGAACGCGCGCGAGGCTCTTGCCCTCTTCGCGCTTGAGGTCTTCGCAACTCTGGTATTGCAGGTCCTGCGGCTTGAGCCAGGCGGCCAGGCGATTGGAGGCGCGGCGATTGGGATCTCCCTGATTGCGATACTGCTCGACGAGGGTCTTAAAGGCATCGGGATCCACCTTGTATAAATCGAGCAACTGCTGGGCCCGCGTGACGCGAAAGAAGTAGGTGGGCGAATAATCGCGGCCCATGTGGAACTTGATCTTTTCATAGATGTCGCGGTTGTAGGCGGGATTGGAGGTGAAGAAGAGGCGGGGTACAGTGATGGGACGATCGCGCATGCCGGGTACCTGGCGGGCCATTTGGATGAGTTCGGCAACGCAGCCTTCGCCACAGTGGTAGGCAAAGATGGCCAGATCACGGCCGCCGAACTTCTGTTCCATGCCGGCGAGGTACCTGGCCGCGGCGGGGATGGCGCGCTCCGGGATATAGCGATCATCGCGGATGACGACTTCGTAGGGAAGTTTGCGCGAGATAGTCCGCATAACGAACTTGCGGTGGATTTTCACGCGCTTCTTTTCCGAGATGACGCGGTAGCGCGTGGCGTGAACGATTTGAAGGCCGGTGCGCTTGGCGGTGGCGGCGGAGAACTGCATGATGCCTTTGGGACCGGCGGGGCTTTCAGCGCGGGCATCGCCCCAGCTTTCGAGATAGGCGACGGCGGCGACGGTTCCGGGGGGAAGTCCGCACTCCTTTTCGGCGGCTTCGAAGATCTTCCGCAGCCTGGGACTGGTTATGCGCTGGGCGCCTTCGAGAGCGCGGGAATCGCGCATGATGCTGAAAGTTTGAGCATCGACCATGAGTTCCGTCCGCTTGTCGAGGACGGCATCCGAGACGTCTTTGCGGTCAACTCCGATTCCGGAGAGCCGGTTCACCGGCTGGAAGTAAGCATCATGATGGAACAGACCGAACTGAGCCAGAAAGGCAAAAGCTAGCAATCGCATCGCTGTTCCTAGTTTAGAGACTTCGCCTACTATATTTAAAGACGGCCAAACAAAACCATGAAATTGCGTTTTAGCTGCCAGCCCAATTGTTCGAACTGCTGCCAGATGGAAGGCGAAGTGTATCTGTCCGAGGGCGACCTGAAAAATGCGGCGGCCTTTTTGGGTTTGGGGGCCGAGGAGTTTGAAATGCAGTTCGTAATCCGGACGCGTACAGAACTACGGCTGCGGAAGCCGGAGGGGCGGCAGTGTTTCTTTCACCGGAACAACTGCTGCGCGATTCACCCGGCGAAACCGACGCAGTGCCGGGCTTTTCCATTTTGGCCGGAGTTGCTGGAGGACGAGGCGGCTTGGGAGGAGACGGCGCGGTATTGCCCGGGGATGAACCGGGGCGAGTTGATTCAGATTGAAGCGGCGCAGGCGGTTGCGGCGGAGATGCGCGAGGCTTATCCAGCAATGTATTGACGCGATTGAGACTGTGGGGACTAGACTGTTTAGATGGTGGGAAATATCGGTCCACGCCCAAGTTCTACACAGGAGTACCGGAAGTAAACAATGGCAACTAAGACAACCAAACCCGTAACGCCCAGCCGCAGCCAGCGCAGTAAGACCCAGGTGCAGCAGGAATTCGATGCGATCCGGCAGGAAACCGAGACCGCTCGCGAGGCGGCCAGTCCCAAGAGCGTGGAAATCGAGCAGCGCCAGGCAGCCGAAATCCGGCAGTCGTTGGAATCGGTGTCGGTGGATTCAGTGGCGCAGCGGATCTCCGCACTCAACGGAGAGGTGTCGCGCACCTTGCTCCAACTCTCGGAAAAGCTGACGGCTGAAGTGGATCTACTCATGCGCGTGCGGGAAGCCGTCGCGCTTGAAAGCCGGGAGTTGGACCGCCTCCACAAGATCGACGTTGCCGCCACCTCGCTCGACCAGCTCGTCCAGGATTATGCGCGCGAACGGGAGCGCTTAGAAACCGAGATTGGGATACGGCGGGCAGAATGGGAGCAGGAAACACGCTCCGCCGAACGCGAACGCAAAGAGGCGGAAGAGGCTCTCCGCAAACAGCGTCAGCGGGAGAATGAAGACTACGAATACCGCAAGCAACTCGAACGGAAAAAGGCGCAGGACCGGTACGACGAGGACGCGCACCTGCTCGCCCAGAAGAACGAAGAGCAGCAACGGGAGTTGGAACGAACCTGGACTCTGCGGGAAGCGGCCTTAGCGGAAAGAGAAGAGGAACTTACCCGGTTGCGGCAGCAAGTGGAAGAGTTGCCACAGCGGATTGCGGCCGAAAAAGAAGCGGCTTTGGCAGAAGCCACGCGGCAGGTCACGGCGCGCTATGAACAGCAGATTCTGGTTCTGCAGAAAGACGCCGAAGCAGAGCGCAGGATGGCGGCGCTCCAGGTTAGCGGGCTGCAGGAAACACTGAAACGGCAGACAGAGCAGATGGCCGTATTAGAGAAGTCGGTCGACGAAGCCAAGCGCCAAGTGCAGGATATTGCTTTGAAAGCCATCGAAGGTGCTTCGGGATCAAGAGCGTTGGCGCATGTGAACCAAATCGCGATGGAGCAGGCCAAGGGCCGCCCCCAGGGATGATTTGGGCGCCGCGTTGGGTTATCAGCGACAATCGCCCAATGCCGCGATGCTCTGAATGTCAACCGCGTTAAGTTAGCTATAGCTAGTGTCCTGAGTTAGAAATTCGCTCACAAAGTCTTTGGATTTTGCCGAGGATAAGTTCGGTGTCTGCGGTCCAGACGAAGGGCTTCGGGTGCTCGTTATTGTGAGTGAGGTAATCCTGAATCGCCTTTTCGAGGTTGGGCACGCTCGTGAAGGATCCACGGCGAATGCGCTTCTCCGTGATCCCTGCAAACCACCGTTCCACCTGATTTACCCATGACCCGCTGGTCGGGGTGAAGTGCAATTGGTACCGCGGATGACGGGCGAACCACCGAACAACGCCCGGTGTTCTGTGCGTTCCGTAGTTGTCCAGCACCAGATGTATCTCGCCGGCATCCGGTGGCACCGCCGCATCCACCGTCCGCATAAACTTCAGGAACTCCTGGTGGCGATGACGGCGGTGGCATTTGCCGATTACCTTGCCGGTCGCGATATCCAGTGCCGCGAACAGCGAAGTAGTGCCGTGTCGTTCGTAATCGTTGGTCCTTTGTTCCGGCAGACCGGGGCGGAGCGGCAGAATCGGCTGCGTCCGGTCCAGTGCCTGCACCTGCGATTTTTCGTCCACACACAGCACAATGGCATGTTCCGGCGGGTTCAGATACAGGCCCACAATGTCCCGCACCTTTTCCACCAGCCACGGATCGGTAGACAGCTTGAATGTTTCGCTGCGGTGCGGCTGCAGCCCGAAGCTTCGCCAGATGCGGACCACTGCGCTCTGGCTCAGACCTACATCTTTCGCAAGGGACCGGGTACTCCATTGGGTGGCTGCAGCCGGCATACTCTCCAGAGTTCGCGTGACGGCTTCTTCCACCTGCGCGTCTGTGATTTTGCGCGGCGTACCGGGCCGCGAATCGTCCGCCAGCCCCTTCATCCCGTGCAGTCTATACCGCTCTCTCCACTTCCCCACGGTGGAACCCGTGACACCCAACTGCCGGGCGATTTCCTGATTATTCAGACCTTCGGCGGCACGAAGCACAATCTTCGACCGAACCGCCGCCCGTTGGGCTGTCTTGGGTCTGCGGGCCAATAGAGTCAACTTCTCTTTGTCAGCCGGCTCCACTATCAATGATTGCTTTGGCCGCCCTGTTCTCACGCCGCCTCCGGATTATCCCAGACCCAGGATAGGCGAGGCTGATTAGTTTTGCAAGTGATTTCTAACTCAGGACACTAG
>JALYXI010000181.1 GCA_030947245.1 Acidobacteriota bacterium | reverse complement strand
GCCTCACTCATGAAATTGAACCGAGCTCGATGAATAACTGCCGCCCGCTCTCTTTGCGTGTCGGTGCCGAAGAAGATAGTCGCTCCGAAGATTCTTTGAAAAGCAGCCACCAAGCGACGGTACTGCGAACCGCCCTGCTGCATCCCGAATGTATCGAGCATCTCCGCTGCGCTTTCGAAGGTGATCTGCGACGACTGCTGACGGATGGCAAGAGTAGCAAGGAAAATAGGAACCAGCCGATCTTGGCCCCACGGCAAACCGTAGCTGGGATGTCCGGTCACCTGCAGAACGAACTGACCGTTCCGGCGTTCGTGAAGCAGGCAGCCTTGAGGTGGTTGCTTTACGGGCAAGCCGCATAGGACAAACGGACGAGATGAGAATCCGAGGTTCTGCCGGGCGCTCTCGCGCTTAAGCCGGACACACTCGATTGATTCGGCCTTTCGGAGCCGCCGTTTCGAGATGACAAAGTCGGGATGAGTTTGAGCCAACAATGGCCCGATCTTCTGGAGATCACTACCGGCTTGGTGAGAACTCGACGATATAGGATTGAAACCTGACATGGATTGCCTCTGGCACCTTGTAGAACAGCGCGGTTAAGCGATCCAGAGGAGAAAATTAGAAGGCTACGAGAGTGTCGGAACGAAGAACCGGGAGTCTTACTCCGTTTACTCCGTTTTCGCTGTTTTGGAGGTAACGCCTGTTTTCTCGATGGTTTGCAGTGGTCAGAATGCATTGCCATGGTCGCAAAGTTGTTTATTTTCAACTTAGTATCGACTTCCCAAGCTGGACGTCACGGGTTCGAACCCCGTCTCCCGCTCCATCTTTTCAACAACTTAGGAACTTTCAAAGTCTCAGCGTTTAATGCGATTACTGCTTTAAGCTTCCGACTGCCTCCAAACCTGAATTTCCTCGCGTAGCCTCAGTTCAGAGAGCCTCAACATTCGAGGGCTCCCCGCGTCGTCATTGAATGACGACTGATTCCAAATGGCGCACAGCAGCCAGCTTCTGTTCGAAGCTGGCGACCGCGTACTCGTTTTCATTCACATTAACCGTGTTGCCCATCTGTGCCGACCGGGTGTGGGCATTGACCCCAGCCGCCTTCGATAACGTTGCAAACGTCCGCCGCATGACCTGAAAGGTTGCCCACTCAAGCCCGATCGCCTTCAGGTTCGGATGCATCCGCTTCCGCCAGATATTGTCGCGCCTCATCGGCGTTCCTTTTTCTGAGCCGAATAGCCAGGTCTCTGGCGGCGAGCCTAACAACCGAAGTTTCCATTGATCGAGCAGCGCTAATGTCCCGACGGTGAGTGCGACTCGACGGGTCGACCTTTTTGTTTTTGGCTCGTCAATGTCCCCCTTGTAAACCCGACGCCGGACCCATACTGAATCCTCATCCAGATCGCCGATTTGCAGCGCAAGGATTTCGCCGGGTCGCATCCCCTCCCAGGTCGCCAGCCGAACAATCACCTTTTCACGGAGTTCCAACGCTCCGATCATGGCGGCCGCCTGCTCCGCAGTCAGAACCTCCCGACTCCGTCCTTCCTGGTAGTGCCGAGGCGTAAAGAGTGCCGCAGCCGCATTCCGATCGACGACGCCTTCGCTCATAGCTAATGCGAAGACCGACCGTAACCGAAACCGGAGATGATCGACCATACTCCGACCCAGAGTTCGGGCGCTCTTGTCCAGAAGCTCCTGCAGTTCACTCCTCGTGATTTCCTGCATCAGCTTCTCTCCAAGGGGCCGTACAAGGTGCACCTCCAACCGGTTCGTTTCAACCATGTCAGTGGATGCCTTCCACTTCCGATGGCAGACCGGAAGGTAAACGATTTCGCAGAATCTCGCGAAGGTCCAGGTGATTTTATCCGGATTCTCTGCCCCGTCGTTGATCGGTTTCAGGATTTCCGTCAGGATGCCTTCGGCTTTCATCCGATCCATCTTGGAGCATAGTCCTAGTTCTTTCGATTTGGGCTTTCCATCCTCCACTGGGCATACCAGTAGTTCTTTCCATTCCGTTTGCGGGTCTTCAGACAGCCCCGCTGGAATCGCTTTCGACGCATTCGTTATTCCTCTTCCTGCGTCCCCGGCGGCAAAACTGAACATGCAGCCATGTTATCGAGTTTTATTCGTTTCCAGCCACTGCTCCAACCAATCGCGGCGGACCAGTTTCCTGCGCCCCATAGTCAGATGTGTAAGCTTGGGCAAGCCTTGTACCTTGCCGTGGATGGCATTGTGAACGTGAGCCTTTGAGCAGCGGAGGATGTTTGCGACCTCCTTCACGGTCAGGATGTTTGACGTGCTCTCCATGATCTCCTCTGAACTGTACGGCGCGAGATGAACGTGCCGTGACCGATGATCTAGGGCGGGAGACGAGAGGTTCGGCATTCTGGGGGCGCTTGTTTCGCTGGACCTGAGTGTCTTTCTGAGGTGAGACAGGTACTTACATCCCGCGATGTTCCACTTTTGACACCGCCCCTAGAATGCCGAAGTGGAGTGCTGTGAGAAACCGAGATTTCCTCGGCATCAACGGGGCGCTTTTGACGTGGTGGCTCGGCATTGTAGGGGCGATCGTTCGGCATTCTAGGGGCACATATTCCTATATGTTCCTGTAGGAGATCCAGTAGCCGGTTCCTCTCTGTTGGCGGAAATGTGGAAAGAGCAATGGGAACCGCCCGCCTGCGGCAAGAGAAAAGTGGGTTCTCTGAAATGAATGGGTAGTTAGCCGTTGCTTAGGCTGGGATGAAAACCTCAGCTTAGGTAAGCAAGTTGCGGATCGCAGCGAAACATCAACGGAGGATCGGAGCCCTGCAATCAATTTCGTTGGCCACGAACTCACGAACTGACTCTCGCCATACATCAGGGTTCGTCATCGGGACGCGGTCGGAGGCTGGGGCCACAACACGAACCGGATTTTCCCTCCGTGGGGCCGCATCCTGCGCCAAAGTCTGAAAGAATACTTGGCCCGCGTGTATCCGATGAACGGAAAACGCTCGTCCGGCTTCCGCCAGTTAATCCCCAACCGCCCAGCCGGATCAAACATCGTGGAACTGCTCAGAATCGACTTCAGCCCGAGCAGGACTACGTAAGAAGGGCGGAGGTGGTCGAGAATCGCCTCAGGTACCCATCGGCAATAAGATGGCTCAAGTGGTGCGTTCTCCGCTCTGCCGAACTGCCCCGTGCCCAAGTTCAGTTGGCCAATAAGCGCATGTGCGTCCAGTTCTGGCATGCCAGGTTGATGGGCCTGAACAAACATCATGCCCGCCTCACGGACTCTATCCCAGTAATTGCGCCGGTCTGGAACGTACAGCCCAAGGTGGGGCTGCCCCGCCGTCGGCAAATCGTACGCCTCACACTTCTGGTGAACAGGGTCGCCGGTTGGGGGCGATCCACCAAGCGAAGCTCCGAGAAAGAGGACCACCGGATTAATCGAGGTCGGCATTCCATAGGGCCACGGCTGCATGGGAGCGCATGCCCCGATACGCAGCCG
>JALYXI010000169.1 GCA_030947245.1 Acidobacteriota bacterium | reverse complement strand
GTCCCAAGCTGCCGGGAATTCAGCCAGGCGAGTGCTTCAGGAGTGACCCAGAGGCGCTCGCCCTGGCCGTAGCGGCACGAATAGGCGGCAATTTCCCGGGCTGTTTCAGGCGTAATCTGGGAGGAGTACAGGGCAGCGCATCGCCGCTTCCATGTTTCGCCATCAGTGAGGGAGAAGCGATAGGGCGCGAGCGGCTGACTAAGGGAGAACGCATGGCGCGGAGGGGCGTCGGGCGGAATACGGGCGGCGTAGGGTAGATCTTCGTAGAAGGCGAGACACGGATCGCCGGTCGAGAGCGCAGCCGCTTGTGCAATGCGGTGATCGATATGATCGCCTAACGCAAGGGGCACGAATGTGATTTCCTTTTCTATCCCGCGGATGTGGGCCGCGATGCTTTCGAGAGGCTCGCGATCCATGTCAGTGAATGGGCGCTGGGTGAAAACCGTGGACACATCGGATTGCAGGCGCACCGGAGCATCGCTCAGAGAAAGGTCGTTCAGGGCGATTCCGGCGAGCACGGAGAAAGACCGATCTTCACACAGCCTCAAGGCAGTGACGTCCAATCGACCCGGGGAGCTGAACGGGGCGTACTCGCTCACAGTGAAACAATTCGCAACAATTACGGAGACTCCCGCCTTTACCAGGACGGAAATAGTGATTGCGCATGAAAAGGCGGCGTCGTCGCGGTGGGGCGATACGATTAGAACAGAGCTCAACCTGAATGGTCCGGCCTAGTGCATGTGATTGAAGACGAACCACGCGCAATTCCGTATTTCATTTTGTAATCGTCCTCACGTTCTCTAGCAACTCTTAATGTGGAGCCGGTGATCAGAATTGAACTGACGACCATCCGATTACAAATCGGGCGCTCTACCAACTGAGCTACACCGGCAAGTCAGGACCAGGGTACGGCTACGCCGCTTTCCGATTGTAACCGATCGCCGCCACCGATCGCCGCCACCGATTGCTGTTGGGCCGAACACAATTCGATATACTCGGACGCATGCGCAACATGCTTCTGATGCTCCTCCTGATTCCCGCTGTTCTTGCGCAGGCGCCGCCCGCTACACCCGGCCGAGGCGGTAATCTACAGAAGCCCGCGTATACGGTTCAACCCGACCGAACCGTGCTCTTCAGTCTCCGCGCGCCGGAAGCCAATAGCATCAAGCTCGCGGGAGACTTCGTGCAGGGGGCGCAAGACATGAAAAAGGCCGAGGATGGCACATGGAGCATCACGGTGGGACCGCTCAAGCCCGCAGTCTACAACTACACTTTCTCCATCGACGGCGTTCGGGACATCGATCCGGGGAACCCCATGGTGAAACTGGGGGACCGATCTTCGGAATCGATGTTTGAAGTGCCTGGCGACCAGCTGGCGCTATACGATATACAGCCCGTGCCACACGGCACGGTCCACATAAATTTTTACGAGTCGAACGTTGCCGGCGCATTGCGCAGCATGCTGGTGTACACGCCGCCAGGATACGAAGGGGGAACCAACAAGCTGCCGGTTCTGTATCTGCTGCACGGCTCCGGCGACACGGAATTCGGCTGGGTAACGGTGGGGCGCGCGAATCTAATCCTGGACAATCTGATCGCCCAGGGCAAGGCAAAGCCCATGATTGTGGTGATGCCTTACGGCCGGCCGGCCGGCGATGTCCTCCTGGTACCGGCGAAAACCGGCCCGATGCCGCAGCCGCAGAACCAGAACGCTCTTTTCGAACAAGACCTGCTGCAGAATGTGATCCCGACCGTTGAGAAGCTGTACCGAGTCTCCGCGAAGGCCGATGATCGCGCCTTGGCAGGGCTGTCAATGGGCGGCGGGCAGACGCTCCAAACCGGGCTTACGCATCTGGATACCTTTCACTACATCGGAGCATTCAGCGCCGCCGTTCGCGGCAATGTGGAAGAGAGCTACGCGAGCTTCCTTTCCGATCCCGCTGCCGCCAACAAAAAGCTGAAAGTGTTTTTCATCGCCGTGGGCAAGACCGATGGCTTATTTCCTCCCGCCAAGTCCTTCGACGAAACCCTAACGAAGCATGAAATCAAGCACACATTCGCTCCCTCCGAGGAAGGTCACGTGTGGCGCAATTGGCGGAACTACCTGGCAGAGTTCGCTCCGCAGCTTTTCAACTAATTTACTGTTGCGGTAACGCAAACGCCACGTACGACCCGCCTGAGGGCTGCCCGCTTTTGCCCCCTCCCGCTGCAATCACAACAAACTCCCGCCCATTCACTTCGTACACGGCGGGTGTTGCGCATCCCGAAAACGGCAATGCCGCCGACCACAAGAGCTTCCCTGTATTCTTGTCGAATGCATGCATTTTCCGGTCTCGAACAGTCGCGCCAATGAAGACGACTCCTCCGGCCGTCACCACCGGTCCGCCATAGTTCTCGCTTCCCGTATCCGCCATCCCTTTCGCCGCAAGCTCCGGGTATTCGCCCAGCGGAATCGTCCAGCGAATCTCGCCTTTGTTGAGGTCAATCGCATTGAGTGTCCCCCATGGCGGCTTCACGGCCGGGTAGCCATCGGGATCGAGGAATCTGTTGTAGCCGTCATGCGCATAACGCAGCGGAGACGGGCTGGCGGTGTGGATGGCCGTAAGCACTTCCTTGTCCTCACCCTTCACCAGAAAGGTGGCGATGGCCGCAACCGCCTCCGTGGTCAATTGGGAAAACGCCGGCATTCGCCCCGCGCCCTTACGGATTACGTTTGCGATTTCCGCTTCCGAACGCCTGCTGCCGATGTCGGCGAGCGACGGGAATTCGGGCGGTGTGCCCAGGCGGTCGGGACGATGGCAACTCGCGCACTGCGATCGGTACAGCGTTGCCCCTGTGTTCTTCGCGTTCTTGGTCTTGCGCTCCACCAGCCGCATGATCCACGCCATCTCATTCGCGTTCACGTAGAGAAGCCCGGATTCCGGATCGAACGCCGATCCACCCCACTCCGCACCGCCGTCCAGCCCCGGAAAGACCACTGTGCCTTGCAGGCTCATGGGCGTGAACTGCCCTTCGCTGCGGACGGTGCGCAAACGATCAAGCACCGCCTGATGCGCCTGGGGAGTCCGGTTGGTGATGAGATCCTCCGTCAATCTCTGCCTTGCAAACGGCGGCGGCTTTACCGGCAGGGGTTGCTGCCTGGAGGTCCGCTCCCCCGGCACGTCCGTCTGAGGAACATCTTTGTACTGAATCGGGAAAACCGGCTTGCCCGTCGCGCGCTCGAACACGAATACATGGCCCGACTTCGTCGTCTGCGCAACGGCATCGATCCGCTTCCCTTCCCTTTGCAATGTGACCAGACTCGGAGGGGAAGGCGGGTCGCGATCCCATATGTCATGCCGTACGAACTGGAAATGCCAAATGCGTTCGCCCGTGGCGGCATTCAGAGCTAACAGGCAGTTCGCGAACAAGTCATCTCCATGGCGGTCGGCTCCATAGAAGTCAAATGCCGCCGAACCGGTCGGCACGAAGACCAAGCCCCGCTTCTCATCGAGCGCCATACCCGCCCAGCTGTTCGCCGAGCCGCTTGTCTTCCAGGCATTGGGCGGCCAGGTCCGATAGCCCGGCTCACCCGGATGCGGGATGGTGTGGAACGACCACTTCAAGTTTCCGGTGCGGACATCATAAGCCCGTATATCGCCGGGCGCCGCGGGAAGGTCTTCCGCCGTGATGCTGCCTACGATCAGCAGGTCCCGGTAAATGATCCCTGGAGTGGTTAACGAGATATTCTGCTGATCCGGATCGCGCCCGAGGTTTTGCCGCAGATCGACCCTGCCCGCTTGTCCGAAATCGGCCGCCGGTTTCCCCGTTTTCGCATCGAGCGAGTAAAGCCGGCTCTCGACCGCAAAGTAGAGCCGTTGCGATTTGCCATCGGTCCAGTACGTGAGTCCGCGGTTGCGCGATTTGCGCAGGTAATCCTTCCCATCGTGCGGATCGAACTGCCACAGCAGCTTCCCGGAATCCGCCGCCAGCGCGATCACGCGGAGCTTCGGAGTGGTCCCATAGAGCACGCCGCCGATGACCAGCGGATTGCATTGGAGCTCAGAGCCGGGAAAGCTGTCACCCGTATCGTACGTCCATGCGGCCTGCAGATTGTGGACGTTTGACGTGTCGATCTGAGTCGCTCGCGAATACCGGATCTGGTCGTTTCCGCCGCCGTACACGGGCCACTCGCTGGAAGCAGCGGAGGCCAATGCCATACTCGCCAAGGCTGCAAGCAGCGCGGCCCGGCAGGATCGCGTCACGCCATCAACACGCAAGAACATAGATCAGATCGTATCGTCAATTGATCAGACCACATCGTCAATTGATCAGACCACATCGTCAATTGATGAGATCGTAATCGTCAGTGGACCTGAATCAGGAGATGCTTCGCGATTTCGATCAGAACCCAAACCGGAATCGCGATACCGGCAGCCACAACGCACAGCGTCAAAATCAGGAACCACCAATCCCGGGAACTCTGGCGCCCCGGCTGCGCAATGTGACTTTTCAAAAGCTGATAATTCCGCCGGTTCGCCTTAAACACCGTATCGAACATCGCGCCCAAGAACGGAACCGACCCGAAGAACGCCTCGATCCCCACGTTCACCAGCATCCGCGTAATCGTAACGCGGGGTATGCCAAGCTGGACTGCGCGCATCACAATGTAAAGCGAGAGAAGGCCATCGAGGACGTCGCCGATGCCGGGGATTAAACCGATAATTCCCGCGACGCCAAACCGGAATCCGCCCGGGAGCGCAAACGCGTAATCCAACCAGCGCGCCAGCGCCTCCACGTCCGCGAGCCGCGGGTCCACAAGCTCTCCAGTCAAAACATCAGTCCGATGCGTTGACGCGGAGTAAGAGGTAATCGCTTTCGGTCCGAATGCGCCCATGCTGCGGATTGAGTGGAGCAAGTTTCAAACCATCCAGAGCACAAGCCGCATCGGGCCGATCAAATAGCCCGTTTTAAACTAGCGAAAGAAAGCGGCGGAATCTCTCGACTTCCGCTTCAAATTCCCGCCGGAAAGACTTTGGAGCCGTTGTCTTTTTCGAGAAACCGGGCTTGACGCTTAGCGTTTCGCCGCGATTGGAGATATTTACCCACCCGATCACGT
>JALYXI010000156.1 GCA_030947245.1 Acidobacteriota bacterium | reverse complement strand
TGCTTCGACAGCGTTTTCGTGATGGCCGCCGTCAGTGTCGTTTTGCCGTGATCGATGTGGCCGATGGTGCCCACATTGACGTGCGGTTTACTGCGATCGAATTTCTCTTTTGCCATGGTGACCTAATGTGTTTGGAGCCAGAACCGGGAAGCGTTGACTTGCAGGCGGGCTAACAACGAGTATAGCAGCTTCGCCTTCCCATGCGCGGTCAAAACCGACAGTCAAAACCGAGATGTTGCCGTTCACCGCCTCCACCACTCCGAACGGAACGGCACGCGGCAGTAATTCAGGATTTCTTCCGGATGCTGAAGCAGATGCTTCTGGTCGATCCATTGATGATCCATTGATTCAGATGCCTCAGCTAGCCAGTACTATTAAAAAGGTGTAGTACTTTTATAACTTAAGCCGAATGAATTGCTCTTTAATATCATGCAAAAGAGCGTTACTCTGCGGAGGTAGTCTAATTTACGCATGCGGAGGAAATGTTTTATGCAGCAATTTAAGAAAGGTGTTTGCTTGAGGAGTCTCGGCTTAGCCGTCACCCTAACCAGTTTGTTTGTTGGATCCGGATCTGCTTCCATCATCCCTGCTGGGCAAGTCAACTTCGGGGGGAACGTCACCGTCACCCCGGCGATGATCAACTTCTTTGGTGGCCCTATGGGCACCACGCCAAACGTAGTCAATGTCGGTCAGCCCGACACAGGTGGGTTCTCCGGTTTTTCGGCGGGCACCATTCAAAACCTAAATGGCAGCTTCCCGGTTCCCCAGTTTCTTACGTTGGCGACAACCATGGGACCGGTCTTCTTCGATCTCCAAGGATTTAACCCCGGGACCGGGACGAATGCCGCTTGCAGCTCGGGTGCTGTCGGCGCTGTCTGCACCCCCACAGGCTCCTCATTCACATTGACGCAGAACCAGGGACTGGTTAGTATCTCTCTGAGCCTTTTTGGAATGTCTTACTCGGGTTCTGCCGGAACCGGCTCTGACCCGACTCAGGGCCTCATCACCAGCCAGGCTCCGGGCACTATCGCGCAGGTTTTGGCGGCAGCCTCTTCTCAGGCTGGGTTCTCGGATTCCTACTCCGCTACACTGATCGCCACCGCTCCTACCAACACTCCGGAGCCCGGTTCTTTCCTCGCTCTCGGCAGCGGACTGCTACTTCTCTCGACCGGCTTGTACCGCCGACGTCAGGTCCGCAGCTAAACCAACTACCTAAAGTTGTCTCACCAAACCGCTGGGCTGGATATCTATCCTGTCCAGCGGTTTTGTTCATGGATCGTCGAACTTACGGCGAAACAGTTCTATGCGGGAGCCGCCGACCGTGGAGTGACTCTCTTGCACGTATCCTCGGGCGGCAAGCGCAGCCAGAGTTGCTTCCCTCTGCGCATTGGTCGTGTAGGGAGTTATTGCCAGCACTATTCGCGGACCTTCGCACCGCGCCGGCCTAAGTTCCGGCACAAAGAATCGATAGAGGCGGGCGTTCTCCGGAGGAGCGGCAATAAAGCAGTAACCTCGTTTCACATGTTCAGAGATGGCGGTGGCCGCCATGTTCCAGTCTTCGCGCGGCGCCGTAAAAAAACGCAAGCTCGCAATAAGACAGAAAACGCCAACTAGTATCGCAAGAGGGATCCCGACGCGGGAATACCGCTCAACGCCCGCCATTCCCAGAAGTGCCACGGCAGGCAATAGCCACATGAACTGCCGGGCAGCCACGAAGTAATCGAATACAGCATCGGCGGCAAACACGCTCACCACGGGCACCGCAATCGCCAGAGCGAGAAAGCTGAGTGTCCTCCCGGCGCGCTGCCGTCTACCGACGAATGCCAAGCCGCACAGCAAAACCAGGAACCCTGATCCCCAGTACCCCGCCCCGGGCAATTCGTGAAACAGCAAAAGCGGCGTTTTCGCCGAGGCGGAAAAGTGCAATCCCGCGCCGCTTGCAATTCCGGCCGACCACCTTTCCCTTGACCATACGTACCAGGGCAAGAAAGCAGTGATTGTAGCTGTTAACCCCCCCGCGACAGCGAGCGCCGTTCTGCGTTCGCGGCATACGGCCGGCCATAGCAGATGCGCGAAGCCTACGCACGCCGAGTACGGTTGCGTGTAAGCCAGTGGGCGCACGCCCATGTCCAGGACGGTCTTCTTGCAAAGCGCACATAAAGGTAGCTCGCAAGGACGGACAGGAAAAGGGCCATGGAATAGATCCGTGACTCTGTCGCATACCGCAGCGTGAAAGGGAAGACCGCGAAGAGCGCAGCCGCCTGCCAGCTATATTTCAGCCCCAGTTCGGCCCCAAGGAGAGCTGTCAGGAAGACGGCGGCTGCGCCGAAGATTATCGATGGGAGACGCGCCATCCTTACCGAATAACCGGTGAGTCGAAGCGAGGCCTGCTGGACTAAATATCCAAGCGGAGCGGCGCCGGAAAACTGAGGAAGCGAAGCGATCATCGCAGTTGGCGAGGCTCGCCGGGTTTCGGTCAATTGCAAAATCTCGTCAAGCCACAGGGGAAGCCTGCCCGACAGCGCGAAAGAGCCAACCAGAAACA
>JALYXI010000149.1 GCA_030947245.1 Acidobacteriota bacterium | reverse complement strand
GTGCGGGCACCGCCCCCGCCGGGCTGTCATACTACATGGCGATTCTGCCTTTCAAGCCGCTCGGCGATAACGCCGAGTTGAAGTATCAGGCCGAAGGAATTGTGGAAGCGCTGAACGCCAAGCTTTTCTCGCTGAAACAGGTGAATCTGGCTTCTCCGAACGCGATTGATCGCGCGAACGGCAAAGGGTCTGTCGACCGGATCGCAAGACAACTCGGCGCCAACTTGATCGTGCAAGGCACTGTCCAGCATGGCGGTGACCGCCTTGCCATCAATGTTTCCGCGTGGGATGCAAAGAAGAATGCGGTTGTCTGGAGCCAGCAGTTTCAATGCACGCGCGATAGCCTGCTCACCACGGAAGACGACATCTACAACGCTCTCGTGGATCAGCTCAAACTAAAGCTTTCCACCCAGGAAATAGCGCGTGGCGCGGCGCGGGACACCGAGGACAGCGGCGCGTACGACCTTTACATGCGCGGCCGCAGCCTCATTCGAGGCAAGGCGACGGCGGAAAATTATCAGGCTTCGCTCGCGTTCTTCGATCAGGCTATCACGCGCGATCCCCGCTTTGCCCGGGCCTATGCGGGAATAGCGGAATCCTGCTTCGGCCTCTACCGGCTCACCAAAGACCCCCAATGGAGCGAGAAGGGCCTTAACGCCGCCCAGCAATCCATCTCGCTCGATCAGGTACTGCCGGATGTCCATTTGGTAACAGGCAGCGGCTACATGCTGACAGGCAAGACCGCCGAAGCCATCTCCGAATTCAACCGCGCCGTCGAACTCGCGCCCAGTTCAGATGAGGCGTACCGCCGCTTGGGCAACGCCTACGTCAAAATTAAAAACAAAGACTCGGCGCGCCGCAATCTCAAGAAGGCCATCGCCATCAATCCCTACTCGTACGCAAACTTCAACGCGCTCGGGCTGGCCGAAAACAATTTCGGCGATAGCAATGCGGCCATTACGGCGTTCAAGAAGGTCATTCAGCTTCAGCCGGATTATGCCGGAGGCTACAACAACGTGGGCAGTATCTATTACAACCAGGGGAAGTGGAATGAGTGTATTCCCTATTTCAAGAAAGCGCTGGAACTGGATCGCTCCGACCGCAGCTATCAAAACTTGGGCGTCGTGTCACTCTATTCCGGCAATTTCTCTGAAGCGGTGCGGCTGCTTGAAGAAGCCGCGAGGCTTGGCCCCAAGAATCATCTCAACTTCGGCAATCTGGGCGATGCCTACAGCGCGACAGGCGAAACCGCCAAGGCCGCGGCGGCGTATCAAAAAGCCATAGACCTCGCGTTCACCGCTTGGAAACTCAACTCGAAAGATGCCGCGACGCTTGGCAGTCTCGCGCTCTACTATGCCGAAAAGGGCGATATCAGCCAGGCAACAACGTTCATTCACCGGGCGCGCGCCATTGACGGCGGCAACAATTCCGTGATGTACACGGAAGGCGTGATTCTTCACTTGGCGGGCAAAGACGATCAAGCTCTTCCCATACTGAAGAAGAGCTTCGAGAGCGGCTATCCGGCTCGCGTTGCCGCTAACGACTATGCGCTCCGGACGCTACGAACGAATCCGGGATTTAAGAAGCTGCTTGCCGCCCATCACAACTCCGGCTAACACGAAACCCGCTGCCGCCAGCCCGAACGCTCCGGGTTCCGGCGCATCCCCTGGAGCCGCGGCGCCTTGTATGGTCTGGTTCGGCTCGAACACAGCGGCCACCAAGCCGAACTCGCGTTGATAAGGAATCCCGGGATGTGTCCCGTCTGTTCCGAAGAAATCGAAAATCAGGGTAAATTGCGTATCGAGAAACGTCACGCTGCATGCGTTGAACGCGTGCCCTCCATCGCAAGCTGCGCCTACCTTCTTCGGCCCATTCGGTCCGTTATAGAAAACTTGGCTGAACGGCGCCGTCAATTCGAGCTTCACAAAATTCATCGGCGGATTGCTCACGTTCCGGTATATCGCTGAGAAGCCCCCGTCCGAGTCGGTCATGAATTTGAAGAAAGGCGAGGTTAGATCCGGGTCTCCGCCTACGGTGTCCAGGCTGATAGTTGCCGAGGACGAAAGTCCAGCGCTCATCACCGCAACGGCGCAACTCAAGAGCACACTTCTGGTTCGTCTCATCTGTGCAAGGGTATAGCCAAGAACCCGAATAGGCAACAGGAAAACGATTTTGCTCAGCTTTTAGTACTGGGTGCTTCTGCCTCTTCGTGACGACCAGTACGATAAGGATCGTTTGCTCCGCGCTGTGAGATATTCGTGCTAGCACGATGAGATGTACTGGATTTGCCATCGCGTTCGCACTTCCGGCTTGGGCGCAGACAGTGTGTCCGCCCACCGCGGCTTACTCACTTTGTGAGTTGACGTTTCCGGCGATGGGAAAGCCGTCAGCCGGGATTCGGGCCGAGTTTCGCTCCCCTTCGCACAAGACCTTTCTGATTCCCGGATACCGGGACGGAGACAAACTGGTGCTTCGAATTGTTCCGGTTGAGCCCGGCAAGTGGGACTACCGGATTACCTCCGATGCACCTATAGCGGCGGGAAAGGAAGGCCAGTTCACGGCAACGGCTTCGGACGCGCCCGGCTATGTGGAAGCAGCCAACGTGCATCACTTCCGCTATGGAGGGTCGAAGCAACCTCATCTTTGGATGGGGGATCTGGGGACGGGCGATCTGGCCGGAAATTCTCAACCGCGTACGGAAGCCCGTGCCAAGCAGCACTTCACGCATGTCGCGGTGACCCTTTTATCTGAAGGGGCCTTTCTCAATTCGGACCAGCCATCTGACCCGTACTTCACAGCTTTGGACGAGCGGATTCTTTCGATTCACCGGCGCGGGATGACTGCCGATCTGACGATTGCTTCGGATGCGGACTCATTGAACCGCATGTTCCCGGAGAGGGACCAACGCGAACGGGCAATCCGGTATCTAGTGGCGCGATACGGCGCGCTCAACATCACATGGCGAGGATTCGAGGCATTCGAAACGGGAGACCGGGGCCGGGCGACCTTAAGAGAGGTGGCCGGGTATCTCAAGACGATGGATCAGTACGGGCATTTGCAGGCAACGGGGACTCTGGCGACATCGGGACCCCTGTTCGAGGACGGATGGCTCAATTACCTGAACTTTCGCTCAGCCGATGGGGTAATCCCAGCGATTGAACATCAGATCTATCCCGCGCCTTCCGTGAACGACTTCCAACCGGGGGAATCCGGCGCGGATGCGTTTCGCCATGCGCTCTGGCGAACCACGATGGATGGCCCGTATCCAGAAACCCGCGTGCCGGACGAAACCGCCGCCGCCCAGATGCAGCACTGGTTCGAGTTCTTCTCGGGCACGCGCCATTGGGAACTGGAACCGTTCTTCGATGCCGGGGGCCGTCCGGCGCTTGCTCTGGAAGGCGTCGAGTATATTGTTTACCTGGAAAAGCCGGGGCCGGTCACAGTGGAAGTCGACAAGCACAGTTACGATGTCTCCTGGTTCAACCCACTGACCGGCGAACGCATGGAAGAGAAGAAGAACTTCAAAGGCGAAACCTTCACCGGAGAGCCGCCGGATGCCCAGCATGACTGGGTGCTGCACCTATCGCGCGAAGGACAGAAGGGCTCCATGCTGAAAAGCTATAAGTTCGAATCGAGAGAAGTGATTCTGCAGGAAGTGGAAGCGGACCCGGCCAAGGTACCGTTTGAAATTACGAAACCGGCCGGTGAGACTGTCTCAGTGAAGGACCCGGGTGAATTCGCTGTCAAGCTCAAGAAAGAAACCAGAGCGACGCTAGCAATGCGGTATCTGTGGACCGGAGAAGTAACGGCCGACGGCGAGAGCTACCGCGTAGTGGGCACCGGTTCACAGGGAACGCTGCGGATCCCGGCGAATCTCGCCAGCCGCTTTCCCGCCTCGCTGCACTTACGGGTTGAGGCGATCAACGGCACGGGTAAAGTCTACGCGCTGGATCGCAATTACCAGTTGATTCAGTGACCGGACTAATTCTTGCGATCGATGTCACCACTCCCCACGGCAGTCTCGCGTTGGCGGACGGCAACGGGCTGTTGGAAGAATTCCAATTGGAAGCTCCACACGGGTATGGAGAGCTGCTTTTCGCCGCAATCGACGGACTGTTAAAGCGGCATGAAACCACTATTGAGGAGATTGCGCTATTCGCCGCGGCATCCGGCCCGGGAACATTCACCGGAGTGCGTATCGGGATCGCCGCTGTGCAGGCCTTTGGCGAAGCGCTCGCGCGGCCGGTCTGCGGAGTGTCGAACTTGCAGGCCATTGCGGCATTGGCAGACGGACCGCTTCGGGCGGTTGCGGTCGATGCCCGGCGCGGTCAATTTTACACCGCTTTGTATGACGCGGAACTGAACCCGGTAGTGCCTGAGCGGCTTGAGACTTTAGAGGCATTTCGAGCGGCGTTACCGCCAAATGCCGCGGTTACGATCGGGCAGGCCGAGCCCTTAGCAGCGGCGATTGCATCGATCGCCGGAGCGCGCCTTGCCGCGGGAGTGGTAACCGCGCCCGATGCTCTCGATGCAAATTATATCCGCCGCAGCGATGCCGAACTAAACCTTACCGTCCGTCCACCTTCACCACCGCGTACGTAATTTGCTTACCCTCGTCGAGCAGCATCTGGTGCGGCATGTTGGCCGGAATGTGGACGACATCGCCGGTGGCAATGCTGCGCTTGGTTCCACCTTCAATCGTTTGTCCGCGCACCTCGTTCGGCTCGGTAGTCTTCGCTCCCACAATCTTTCCGCCGGTGACGAGGGTGCATTCGCCGCTTTCCACTACGAAGATGTCGTCCACCTTCTGGTGCAACTCCGGAATGCCGCTGGCCTCCCGCTTGCTAATGCTCATCTTGTAGCCCGGATACTGCGCAAGGGACATCCCGCTAATCTTGTGCGAATCGGCCTTTGAGCTTTTCAGACCTTTCATGATGTCGGCGCTTGTCCATATGTTTGCGCTGTCGGCGGCGAAGAGGCCGGCAGCGGCCAGCCC
>JALYXI010000147.1 GCA_030947245.1 Acidobacteriota bacterium | reverse complement strand
TGACCCTGTGCGGCTTCACCTGATCTACACATGCGAAACTGATGAGCGGGAGGACGCGGATGAACCACGCGATACTTCTGATTGTGTTCGCGGCCGGTCCATCGGTGTTCGGTCCGGACGGCCGTTTCCACCTTGAACACAGCAGAGACGAGTTTGGAATTCGCTCGCATGGTATTGTCGAGCGGCTCGGGCCGAACCGAACGAGATTTTACCCGCTGCCCCAAAGCACAGCCGGAGATTACATTCGGCTTCGGCCCAAGGACCTGCGGATCAACCCGTTCCGGCCAGACCAGTACGAGCGGCGGGAGGTCATCGGACCCTACCAGATCGAAGACGGAAAAATCTGGTTCGGCAACAGCTACTACGATGGTGAAGGCATGAGAGGCGTCGGCGCATTTGGCAGCTTCGATACTTCGACTCGCCGGTACACGCTCTTTTCCCCGCCCGCGGTGGCGCCATACGAAATTAGCGCAATCCTGGTGGAACCGGACCGGATCTGGATCGCTCTCGATCGATTCGGGGAGGACATCTCCAAGTCGCCTGGCGGTCTTGTTCGATGGAACCGAAAGACGCATGAAACTCGGAAATACCCGCTCGAATTTACGATCGATGGCATCCGAACCGACGGCGACGCACTCCGTCTGAATACGCGCGGCGGGTACGCGATCTTTCGCAATGGCGAGCTCCGCCGGTTCCTTTCGAGCGGCAAGCCAATCGCCAAATTCCCGCCTCCGCCGACTCACTACTGACGACTATCAACAGGGTCTCGGCAACTGGTTTCGCAACTTAGGAGAAGACGGCCCCACAGCAGCCTCGATTACCGGACGGGACGGTATAGAATGGCTACAAATTCTGGAGGAAGACTTATGACGGAAAAACGCTTCGCTTTTCTTGCTGGAGGGAGTGTGGTGGCTTTGGAGGGATTGAAGCAACACGTCGCGAAATTGATACTCGGAATAGTTTTGTGCAGCGGCAGTTCTCCCAACGCTATGGCGCAAGCCCCTTCGGCGCGGCCGCAAGACACAGTCTTGCAAGCACAGCAGCCATCCGCTGTTACAAGCACCCGGCCCGAGCAGAAAAAGTCCGCGCATGACGCTTCGCCGGTTTTCGATGCGAGTAAGGCTGACCCCTCATCTCCGGTCTTTAAGAGCCAGCCGAAAGAGGGCCGGATCTCGGGCTTCGATTTTTACCGTGATCCACTGAACGCCGACCGCCCGAACCAAAGTCCGGAAGAGATCATGAAAAAGGAGATTGCCAACAAGCCGAACATTATGGATGCGCAACGGAAACTCCTGGACCGGCGCTACAATCTCGAGCCCAAGCTTGATCCACAGGCAAAAATGTCAAGAGGAAAACCCTTAGTGGTGGGGCCCACGGCGAAGCTTCCGCAGAGTATCACGTGGGACCGCTTAGCCGAGATGCGCGCGGACGACATCAAGCAGCGCAACTTGTTCCCTTACCCCTCGCTAGCTCATCCACTTCAGGCGAATGGAGGACAGGTGTTCCCGAAAATGCAGCTTGAAATGTTTCCGCGGCTGGAGCGCTTCGATGTCGATTTCGATCTACCGGAAATCTTTCTCCCCGAATTCCCGCCCGCCATGTTTCTGAGTAACCGGCCGGAGTTGGGCGACGTATCGCGCGGCGAAGTTGTTTCGATCAACAACTACTACCGTTTATTCAAGGACATTTTGACGCCAGTGCAACTGGACGGACTCCGGCTGCTCGTGACGCCATTCCCGCAGGAGGAGTTCAATCCTACGGACGACCGCAAGACCAAGGAGGCGAGCCTCGGCGTCACGTGCTTCGATTGCCACGTCAATGGCCATACGACCGGGCAGTTCCATCTGAGCCCGGATATTCGTCCGCAGGAACGGCGATTCCGTCTCGATACTGTCAGTTTGCGGGGTGTGTTCAATCAGCAGATCCACTCCTCAAAACGTAGCTTGCGTTCGGTTGAGGATTTCACGGAATTTGAGCAACGCACTGCCTATTTCAATGGTGATGAGGTTCACGCCATCAAGAAAGGAATGAACATTCTGGACCGGGTGCAGGTCAGCCACATGGCGCAAATGCAGAACATGCTCGATTTTCCGCCCGCCCCCAAACTGGATGTGGCAACCGGCCGTTTAGACCGTACCAAAGCAACACAGAGCGAACTGCGCGGCGAGCAGGTCTTCTTCGGCAAAGGGCAATGCGGCAACTGTCACACCGCGCCGTTTTACCTGGATAATCAGATGCACGACTTGCACCTCGAACGATTCTTGAAGGACGAGCCAGGTGACGGTCCAATCAAGACATTCACTCTTCGCGGGATCAAAGACAGTCCTCCGTTTATGCATGATGGCCGGTGCCTGACCTTGGAAGACACGGTCGAGTTCTTCAATATGGTTTTGGCGTTGAAATTAAATGGACAGGAAAAGCAGGACTTGGTGGCCTTTATGCGTCAATTGTGATTTCAGTCCTGCAGCGCCGCTTTCTAGACGTCCGGGGGAGTCTTAAAACTGGAGTCTTGCTCCCAACTGCATTGTTCGTCCCGGGTCCGCAACCCGGATTGTCCCCGCGTTCTGGGCGTTGACCATGTCTACCGGTAAGTGCAGATTGGCGTGATTTAACACGTTGAATGTCTCCCAGCGGA
Organism: Acidobacteriota bacterium; assembly: GCA_030947245.1. Lineage (GTDB taxonomy): Bacteria > Acidobacteriota > Terriglobia > Bryobacterales > Bryobacteraceae > JALYXI01. The sequence goes on along the minus strand of JALYXI010000147.1, from coordinate 1,218 downwards.
ACTGCAGATTTTTCGTCTCTCTGATAAGGAAGTTGCGGAACAGCGACGCGTTGAAAGACAGGTAACCGGGTCCGTCGAGGATATTCCGTCCGGAATCGCCGAAGCGGAACGCCCCTGTGGGAACAGCCGGGAACGCCGCGAGATCGAACCACCGATCCACTGTCGGATTCGCGGCGCTTCCCTTCCCTATTCGGTCGGGCCGGTTCGCTTCACCGAGACTCGAATTGGTATTCGAGACACGCGGAGTAAATGGTTGACCGGTATACGCGCGCCCGGTCCCGCCGATTTGCCAACCTCGCACAAAGACGCACCCTTTCCACGGCAATTGCCACGAGTACAGCATGTTGAAGGAGTGTCCTACGTCGAAATCGGACCGGCCTCGCTCCGCGCGCAAGTCGCGTGAATCCTGCGCGGCCGGGTAGCCGCCATCGGAATTGCCGGAAATCTGGGAAGCATCGTCGATCGATTTCGCGTAGGTGTAATTGAAGAGCAGAAACAATCCCCGGCTTACGCGCTTCTGGGCCGAAAACTGAGCGGAGTTAAAGGTCGAGCCGGAACCGAACGAGTAGTAGTTGATCGTGTTGAAACCCGCGTAAGGCCGCGGGAAGTTCCCGTTCGATTTCAATGACGGAACGAAATACGGCTGGTTGAGATCGTAACGGCGGCCGAGATGCACGCCGCGCGAGCCGACATAAGCGCCTTCGAGAACAATCCCGCCGCCCACCTCGCGCTGGATGGTCAGGTTGAATTGCTGCACGTATTGGGACGGCGGATTCGCTTCATAGCCGTTTGTGTTCGCCGTGCCGGCGAGTCCAGGAGTTTTTGTCGAGGGAAACGGATTTTCCAGAGTCACAAGGTTCACGTCCGTGGTGGAGCGATTGAACGTTTGAGACAGCGCGAACGGATAGACGCGGGTAAGATCGTCTCGAATGGGTTGGAGCAGAGAGCCTCCGTAGAAGATGCCATAACCGCCGCGGACCACCGTTCGCACGCCGCCAAACGGCCGGAAGGCAAAGCCGAACCTCGGAGCGAAATTGTCATAATTGGTGTTCACCAGCGACAAAGGCAGGTGAACACTCGCCGCCAGTGCGACCTTTCCGGAGAGATTCGCTTGCGTCAAAAGCGCGTTCAAATCGGGTATTGTGCTGCCGCTCGCGATTACGATTTGATCCAACGATGGGACAAAGTTGGCGAGACGTCCGTATTTCTCCACCGGGG
>JALYXI010000140.1 GCA_030947245.1 Acidobacteriota bacterium | reverse complement strand
GCTATGAGTGGCGGCTCCAGGAGCTCGGTGGCGGGTGGCGGTGGATTCGGCCGGGCTTCCGGAATGGGCGGGGGCGGTCACGTTGCTTCCCACCGGTAAACTGCCGGGGTGAATCCAGGTGGACAGGCTTGACCGCCTGTCCTACCATGGATTTAAGAGCGATGGCAGCAGCCGAGAGCAGTTTTGCGGAAGTTTCGGACGAAGCGGAACTGATAGCAGAGGCCAAAAAAGGCAATGCGCGGGCGTTTAGTGACTTGCTGGAGCGGTATGAGCGCAAGATCTTCCGGTTAGCGCAACACATCACGCAGAACAAGGAAGACGCCGAGGACGTGCTTCAGGAAACCTTTCTGAAGGCATACGAACATCTGGACCAGTTTCAGGGGAATTCCAAGTTCTATACGTGGGTGGTTCGCATTGCGGTGAATCAGGCGCTGATGAAGCTGAGAAAGCGCAAAACGGACCGTACGGTGTCGATGGATCAGGGGATCGATACCGGAGAGGACATCGTGGTTCGGGAAATTGCGGCCTGGGACGAGAACCCGGAGCAGCGCTATTCGCGGGATGAGATGAACGAGATCTTGAGCAATGCGGTCGAGAGTTTGGCTCCTCCGTACCGCACTGTTTTCGTGTTGCGGGATGTGGAAGAGTTGTCCACGGAAGAGACTGCGGAAGCCCTGGATTTATCGATTCCGGCGGTGAAGAGCCGTTTACTGCGCGCGCGGCTGCAGTTGCGGGACAAGCTGACCAAATTTTTTAAACGGAAGGGGGACGGCGCATTTGCTTACATGTAAGGAGTTCCTTTCCGAGTTGAGCGAATTTCTCGACGAACACACGGACGCCGAGATTAAGAGCAAGCTGCAGCGCCACATCACAGAATGCCCGAACTGCTGGGTGATCTGCGACACGACCAAGAAGACGATCCAGATTTATAAGGGCATGGACGCGTGCAAAATCCCGGAAGCTGTGCATGCGCGTCTGATTGCCGCGCTGGAAAAGAAGATGGCCGCGGATACGGCGCGGCGATGAAAGCGCGCGTTATCGTTTCACTGAAACGGACGGTTCTGGATCCCCAGGGACAGGCGATTCGCAATGCTCTGGCCGGGTTGGGGCATACCGGGATTTCGGATGTCCGGCAGGGCAAAGTGTTCGAGATGGAAGTGGAGCCCGGAAGCGATCTGGAGACTGTGGCGCGTGAGGTATTGACGAATCCTGTAATTGAGGATTACCGGATCGAGTACCTTTAAGAGATGTGCGGCATTGTCGGTTATGTGGGTCAAAAACGGGCAGTTCCGATTATTCTGGAAGGCTTGAAGCGACTGGAGTACCGGGGTTACGATTCCGCGGGAATCGCTGTTTATTGTGATGATGAGACGCTGGGTTTGCGCCGGGCTTCGGGCAAACTGCGCAATCTGGAAGAAGCGGTCCGCCTGGACCCTGTGGATGGGCGTTACGGAATCGGGCACACGCGCTGGGCAACGCACGGGCGTCCGACCGAAGAGAATGCGCATCCGCACCGGGATTGCACGGGCGATGTAGTGGTGGTTCACAACGGCATAGTCGAGAACTTCATTCCGTTGAAGGAGCGGTTACAGAGCGAAGGACACGTATTTAAGACGGAAACCGATACGGAAGTGATCGCGCATCTGGTGGAGAAGTACTTCAAAGGCAACCTGGAGCAAGCGGTTCGCGATGCGGTGAAGGAGCTTACGGGCGTGTTTGCGCTTGCGGTGCTATCGCGGCGGGATCCGGACAAAATCGTGGCCGCGCGCTCCGGGCCTCCGGTGGTGATCGGGATGGGCGATGGCGAGTACTTCGTGGCTTCCGATGTTCCCGCCATTTTGAGCCACACGCGCGACATGTTCTTTCTGTCTGACGGGGACATGGCGATTCTGACGCAGAGCGGGGTCGAGATCTGCGATTTCGAAGGCCGCCCCGTAACGCGGCAGGTGCAGCACATTTCGTGGGACCCGATTATGGCCGAGAAGGGCGGCTATAAGCACTTCATGCTGAAGGAAGTGTTCGAGCAGCCGCGCGCGGTGAAGGATACGACGCTGGGCCGCGTCAGCCAGGAGAGCGGGCGCATTTATCTGGGCGATATGGACATTTCGCCGGAGGAGCTTCGTGCTTTCCAGCAGGTGAAGATCATTGCGTGCGGCACAAGCTGGCATGCCGCACTGGCTGGCAAGTTCATGATCGAAAAGCTGGCGCGCATTCCGGTAGAGGTGGATTATGGCAGCGAGTTCCGCTACCGGGATCCCATTATTTTGCCGAATACGTTAACCGTGGTGATTTCTCAATCGGGAGAGACGGCCGATACGCTGGCGGCGCAGCGGGAGACGAAGGCCAAAGGCTCAAAGACGCTGGCGATTTGCAATGTGGTGGGATCGATGATCACGCGCGAGGCGGCGGGTTCGATCTACACGCATGCGGGCCCGGAGATCGGGGTGGCTTCGACCAAAGCGTTTACGTGCCAGTTAACCGCGCTGTTTTTACTCGCGATGTACTTGGGGCAGGCGCGGGAGATTCTGAGCGAAGAAACGTCGCGCTCGCTGGTGGCGGAGCTACTGAAGCTGCCGGGCAAGCTGGAAGCGGTGTTGGCGCAAGACAACCTGTATGAAGAGCTGGCGCGGAAGCTGTTCCGATCCACGGATTTTCTGTTTCTGGGCCGCGGGATTCACTTCCCGATTGCCCTGGAGGGCGCGCTCAAGCTAAAAGAAATTTCGTACATTCACGCCGAAGGGTATCCGGCGGGCGAGATGAAGCACGGGCCGAATGCGTTGATCGATGAGAAACTGCCCGTGGTGGTGCTGGCAGCGCGGGACAGTTCCGATGCGGCCAGCCGTACGTTGTATGAAAAGACGGTCTCCAACATTCAGGAAGTGAAAGCGCGCGAAGGGATTGTGGTCGCGATCGTTACCGAGGGCGATTCCGAAGCATCGAAGGTGGCTGACTATGTGATTCAGATTCCGCCCGCCCGTGAGTTGCTGCTGCCGATTCTGGAAGTTGTTCCTCTGCAGTTGCTGGCGTATCACATTGCCGTGCGGCGCGGGTGCGATGTGGACCAGCCGCGCAACTTGGCCAAGAGCGTGACGGTCGAGTGAGTTGAAACAGGGGACCAAGCAGATCACGGTCCGGACGCGCGGGAAGGGCTTGTACGAGTTCTCGCGCGAGGCCGAAGCGTTTGTGGAAACGTTGCAGATTCAGACTGGCCTGTTAACCGCGTTTATCCGGCATACCAGCGCGTCGCTGGTGATTCAGGAGAACGCGGACCCGGATGTGACGGCGGATCTGAATGATTTCTTCGGGCGTTTGGTGAAGGAAAGCGACACTTGGTACCGGCACCATGCGGAAGGCGCGGATGACATGACCAGCCACATCCGCTCCGCGCTGACCCAGACCTCCGTCGCCATTCCGGTGCACCAGGGCCGGCTAAGCTTCGGCACGTGGCAGGGCTTGTTTGTGTTCGAACACCGCGCCGCCCCGCATTCCCGGCAGGTGATGCTGCACGTTTTCGGCGAATGACCATTGGGGAGATTGCCGGGAAAGCGGCGGCTTTTCGCGTGCGGCTGGACCAGGTGAAGGCGCGCTTGGGGCCGCAGGACTTTGAATGGTACCGCTACGATTCCCTGGCGAATTTGCATCACATTGAGCGGCTGCTGACGGCGGAGAATCGGGACCTGGGCAGCATGATAGGAGAGAAGCCGGTTCTCGATATCGGATGCGCCGATGGCGATCTGGCGTTCTTCTTCGAATCGCTGGGATGCCGCGTGACTGCGATCGATTATCCGGTGACGAATCACAATCACATGGCCGGCGTTCGCAAGATGAAAGATGCGCTTGGTTCGAAAGTCGAGATCCTGGCGATGGATGTGGATACGCAGTTCACGTTAACGGAGAGAGATTTTGGGCTGGCGCTCGTGTTGGGTGCGATTTACCATCTGAAGAATCCGCTGTATCTGTTGGAAACGGTTTCCAGGCATGCGCGGCATGCGCTGCTGAGTACGCGTGTTGCGCGCCGCATCCCGGGGCTGCCCGGTTCGGCAAAGGATGTTCCGCTGGCGTATCTGCTGGGTGCCGATGAGCTGAACGAGGACAACAGCAATTATTGGATTTTTACCGAGGCGGGATTCCGGCGGATGCTGGAGCGGACGAACTGGCAGGTGTTGGATCTGACTACGTTTGGGGACGTGGAGCTTTCGGACCCCGTGCATGTGGAGCGGGATGAGCGCGTGTTCTGCCTGGCGCGAAGTTGTTTTGCGATGGCGAATGTGGAACTGCTGGAAGGGTGGCATGAAGCGGAGGGCGCGGGGTGGCGCTGGACTGCACAGCGGTTCTCCGCGCGTGTTCGGGTTCCACGCGGGGCTGCTCGCGCGCAGTTGCGGATGAAGATTTACTTGCCGGAGGATTTGCTTGCGCGATGGGGTTCGGTAACGATCCGGCCGCGCGAGGGAGCTGCGGAGACGTACCGCGAAAGCGGATATCACGAGCTGATCCGCGATCTCGGCCCGCAGGATGGCGGCATCCGGCTGCTGGAGTTCACCCTGAACCACGCAGTGCCGGCCGATGCGGCGGATTACCGCGAACTCGGAGTCATTGTGCACTCCATCGAAGTGCTGTAGTACCTGATGACACGTTCTAAATGCTACTCTCGGGAATGCCGAATCAAGGTCTCAGACTGGCCCTGTTGATCGCGGCTTCTCTGGGAGCTGCAAAGGGAAATTTCATACCGCCTGTTACGTTCGGTTTTGGGTCACTGACCTATACTGGCATCGCTGGTAGCGGTACCAAAACGTCCACCTTCTACGTAGGGTCAACTGCGGACCTCTCTCTGACGTACTTCTTCGGTTCTCTGTACGGGGCAATCGAACAGCCTCCCAACTGCGATCGGGGCTATCGGTGCGTCAGCACCGTGTCGGGGTCTTTTTCGATTTCTGGGGCAGCTGGACCCCTGTTCGGCGCTGGCAGCTCTTACGATGAGTCGTGCTTTCCCGACGGCTTTTGTACCGAGGCTGCCGAAGGTTTTTCCCCGTTTCCTGATCGGTCTGGCCTCGAACTGGCCCCCGGCGTCTACACGTCTACGGTATCGATCTCGTTGTACGGCGGGAACAGCCAGAGACCGGTCACAAACACGCTGTCGGTCGGAGCCACGGTGCTTAGCGGCACCGTTTCGTCCACCCCTGAACCTTCCAGCATCGTCCTGTTCGCGTCGGGATTCGCTTCGATATTGTACTGCGCGACCCGGCGAATGAACCGGCCACAAGCGCAGGCTCGGCGGAACGACGGACAATGAATCAATCGTAGACTTCCCGATGCACGATGCCCAGGATCTCACACGCCTGCTGGTGTCGTCGATCGGATATACGACCCAGGGTTGATCTCCCGCGCGAATGCGCCAGAGGTCACGAAAGCTCTTCATTCACGAGCCAGCGGAGCTAGTTCACACCAGCTATCGAGCCGGTAACAGCAATCCAACAACTTTTCAGCTTCCAAATCAACCAATTACGCCCACCCGCCTCAAACGCATCAAAACAGCCGTGTAGCATGCAGGCAAGGTCCATCGTGTCTACTGTTTCTCAAAATCCGCTCACTTCGCTTTCCCCCGCCCAGGAACAAGTCATCTCACTGCTGTCCCATGGAAAATCCATCTCAGCCGCCGCCGAATCCGCCGGCATTCACCGCAACACAATCGGCATCTGGCGTCGCACTGATTCTACTTTCGAACGTGCCTTGGCCACCGCGCAGCATGACCGAAGGTTGCTGTGGCGCGATCTTGCCGAGGAACACATCGAACTCGCCATCTCCACCATTCACGACCTCCTCGCGAATCCGCAAACCCCTCCCTCCATCCGCCTCAAAGCGGCCCTCGCTCTACTGAGCCGCGCGGACACGCCACCGCCCGCCGACCCCGCAGTCAGCGAAAACGCCTTGCGCCAGGAAGTCGCAGAAATCGTCGTGCCGCTCCCCTGGAGCGCCCTGAAGATCGACAGGAAGCAAAATTCTGAAAAAGTGCAACATTCTGCACATTCCGACGCCGGAATGGACGGACTTTCCCAACGATCAGGCTAGTTGAGCAGCTTGTTATTACTGTTTCTCAGATAGGCCGGAACGTCCAGATCGTCGGGATCCAGGAAAACTTCGAGATGTTCTTCCTCTTCAAGAGGTTCGGGCGCGGCGGCTACGGGTTGTTCCTGCCTGGCTGAGGGGCCGTGCTCGACATG
>JALYXI010000131.1 GCA_030947245.1 Acidobacteriota bacterium | reverse complement strand
CTTCTCCGGAGCGTGTGAAACGCGGTTTAGCGAAAGGGAGGCGACCCGCTCGTCAGGAAAACGCATGGTTCCGCAAACAAGAACGTCGGATCGACACTCGGGCAGTACCCGCGGCATATGCATATTGACGGAGAGGGGAAGCGCGTCAAAAAAATAGGTGATTAGATCGAGAGCGTGAGTTCCGAATTCATATAACAAATAGCGTGGCAGCGTGCTGCGCCAATTCTCCTCCAAAGATGGAGGATGAAACATCTGCTGCCAAACCTGAATGTAAAATAAGCGTCCAAATTCTCCGCGAAGTAAGCGCTCTTTCGTTCGTCTATATATATTCATATAGCGGTATTGGTTATTTACACGGAGGAGCAGTTTACGGTCAGCAGCGAGTCGAATTACTTCATCCGCTTCATCTACGCTGGACATGAAAGGCTTTTCGCAGAGGACGTGCGAACCGCTCCTGAGCGCACGACAGGTAATTGCAAAATGAGTGTCAGGAGGCGCACCCACTATTACAATTTGGGGACTGACATCCGAGAGCATCTTTTCATCATTTTCAAAAAGTTGCGGTATGCGGAATGTCGCTGCGGCGCTACGCCGTCTGTCGCTGTCCGGATCGCATGCAGCTACAAGCTCTAACTCGGCCACTGCCCTACAGGCTGGAACGTGAATACGATGGGCAACTTCTCCTAAGCCGACTAGGGCGACTGAAATTTTCTTCATCGAGAAGTAACTGGTTTGCAGGGCTTAAGCTCGACGGGCAACCACGTAAAATGCGGCATAGTGGTACAGCATTCGGCCACCTTTCGCCAAAACCGTCGCGCACTGTCTCATAAAAGTGGACCGCACAGTGTCAGCAACCGCCGGCGACGCGGATTCCAGCCTTTTCCGGGCGATGCTGGAGTAGGTGCGCTGGAGGTCCCAAAACTCTTCAGCTGTCGTTAGGCACGCGCAGTACCCTTCCCAGAACGAGTGTAAGTTCTTAAACCCCGCGTGGGAAACCAGGCAAGGCACCGTTCCGCTCCGATTCCGGTGAGCGCTCGCAAGTTGGGTTTCCTCGACAGAATCGCCAGGAATCAGCTCTGTTACCAAGTTGTTTAGAAATTCCGGTGCAAGAAGGAGTGAGCCTTGAATCCGACTTGGCAATTCCAAAAGACGAGACAGGCGGTTAAGAGTGCCGGAAATTGACAAAATCGGCGGCGGGCTACCGACGGCGATCACCAAACGGCCGCCCGTTCTCAGCACACGGTACATCTCAGAAAGCGCGCGGGATGGATCGGGTAAGTGCAGCAGCGAGAAGAGAGCGAAAACGACATCAAAGGACTTATCGGGAAATAATAAGTTTTCCGCATCCATGTTGACAAACTTAGTCCTGAGCGCAAGATCTTGCTCGTGAGCGCGTGTCCGGGCCTGAGCGAGCATTTGGGATGAGAGATCGATCCCGACCACTTCTCCGGAGGCGCCGACCGCCTCTGAAGCGCGAAGAGCGACGATACCCGTGCCAGTCCCGATATCGAGCACACGCTCGCCGTCTTTTAGGTCTGACGCTCTTATCATCCTATCAGCGAGCGGCGCGGTAAGTCTTGAGGTGAAACGATCAAACTCCAATACAACGTTGTCATAGCTGGCCGCGTCCCGTTGCTTGAAGTCGTTTTGTCGAGATCGCTCCCGTTGAGAAGACACACATCCCCCAAGAGCCTCTGATAGAAGATCAGGCCCATTTTATCGTAATAGCAACCAGAGACGCCAGGTTGAACCTTTAAGAGTACGACGAATTTTGTGAAGAGGACGGCTAAAGTTCTTCCAGAATGTGTTTACAAGTTTAGTAGTACCAGGATGAAAGCAAAACACCACATCCTGCACCGGCTGCATGCCGAATATCACGGGCGCGACTGTAGGGAAATGGCGAGAACGATTCCGAAACGGGGGATTGGGGGGCCTGCTGGATAAACCGAGAGTGGGCGCGCCGCGCAAGATCGCCGACAAGCAGATCGAAGCCGTCGTGACGAAAACTTTGGAATCGATGCTCGCTCAGGGACCCATTGGAGCACTCGTCTGATGGCGCAAGAGATGGGAATGACCCAGAACGCCATCGTGCGGATCTGGCGTGCGTTTGGGTTGCAGCCGCATCGCGTGGAAAACTTCAAGTTCTCGAAAGATCCGCACTTTCTCGAAAGGTGCGGGACATCGGCATCATGGACAACTGCGAGCCCACAGAGTCGAAAAGGTCCGGAACTGGCTGGCGCGCCACCCGCGCTACCGTGCCCACTTCACCCCTACCGGCGGTAGTTGGCTCAACTTGGTGGAACGGCTATTCGCGGAAGTCACGGAGCGTTGTGTCCGCCGTTGGACGTACGGGCTGCCGCCCATCCTGGGATTTTTGGTGTGTGGCTATATCTGGCTCAGCCTCAGTTTGCCCGCGAAAGCTGCCGGTGCACTATGGCTAACAGTTGGGATTTGCTACGGCGCATGGCAAGGAAATCTGAAACGCCCGGTTGCTATCTCCGTATCTTGATTGTTTCAGACAGAAGAACCTCTCACATTGAATCCACCTGAAACAGCAGGGGCGCTGACCCCACGCTGAAATCTTCAGCCCTTCCTATGGCCCACCACGCTGGAACGCGCACGTGCGATACCCGTCGCTGCGCAATGCTCGCTGCAGGGACCGATCGTGCTCACCGGGGCAAGCACTTCAGCACATGCTGCGTCCGCTGTGGCCGCCGGCCGGCTTGGCGCATTTGGCTATACCAACTACGAATTTGATGGCGGAAAGTGCGCCTTTTGTCTCCTTTGGATTGCTGGTCTCCACCCGATCCGGTGATAGTCCGGAAAGCGTGGGTGTGGTGAATCGCGTTCATCGATCTGGCCGCGAGTGCGGCTGCTGGCTATCACCTGCAATGCGCGAGGCTCGCTTCCCCGCCTCTCCTGCCCCGAAGCAGCGCCGAAGATTACAGAAATGACAGAGGGTAAAATCATCGCACTGCCCGAAACTATCCCGGTCTTCATCACGGGCCTATGGCTTTCTTACGGCGCGACGCGCTGGTGCTTTGTTTTCAGTCCTCTGATCCTGGTCGCCGCCGCTATGAAGAGAAAACCGGCCTGACCATAGGGCACACCCGGGCGGGCCGCGCGCAGGCGTCACGGCCCTGAACCAGACGCGCCATCTCCACGTGGGCGCTTACTTTCCTCAAAAAGTTCACTCCGGCGCCGCAGCTCTATTTCAGAAAGCCAAGCGGCTTGGGCTCACGGCCGTGAAGACCCGCGTTGTGGATACAACGGGCGCAGGCGACAGCTTCAACGGCGGATTCGTTGCGCCATCAAAAGGGGAAGAATCTCCTGGGAAGCACACAAGCGGGCGTGGCGGCCTGCTACCAACTTCAGGTGCTCGGGATCCTGAAAACAAATGACAACGATCTTCTCGAAACCGACCGGCTGCTGCCTTCGCTTTACAGGCGCAAAGCAGAAATGCAACTCCAGAGCGGCAGACGCCGCAGCAGAGTGGCCCCCCGCTGGAACAGTTTCAGCCCAAGAGTATGCTCGTGGTTCCGGAAAGCAAGGTACCGCGATGCCGGTTTCCGCTTATCGACTTCCATACACACCTTACGTTCAGCCCAGGCTTGTCCGATATCCCAAAAACTCTGTACCGGGGCACGCCGGAAGAATGTCTTGCTGTGATGGACCGCAAGAACATCCAGACGCTTGGAACCTCACCGGTGGCTACGGGCCGAATCTAAAGGAGGTAATCGGCGTATTCCAGCAGAGCCATCCTGGACGATTCCTGGTGTTCACTGAGCCCGCATGGCGAAAAATCGCAGAGCCGGGATATCCGAAGTTTCAGGCCGGCGAAATTGAAGCGGCGGCCAGAATGGGAGCAAAGGAATAAAAGTTTTGAAGACCCTGGGCCTGTACGTCCGCGAAAACGTAACTACCGGGAAACTGCTGCGCCGCGGGACCCCTGGGCCTGCCGATCGCGATCCACACTTCAGATCCCGCAGCTTTTTTTCTCCCGATTGCCCGCTTTAACGAACGGTGGGAAGAACTGCACGCCCACCCCGACTGGTCATTTTACGAAAAGGATTTTCCGTCGGATCGCGAACTGCAGGAAGCACGAAGAAACGTGATGCGCCGGCACCCGCGCACCCAATTCGCCTGCTTGCACGTCGCAACCGCCGAAAACCTGCGTACGTCGCGGAGTGCCTGGACGCGCATCCAAATATGCACGTCGAGATTGCCGCGCGCATCGGCGAGTTGGGCCGGTAGCCCCGCGCAAGCAGAAGGTTCTTCGATAAGTACCGGGACCGCATTCTGTTCGGGACCGACGCCGTTCCGAAAGGCTACGAAACTCCCCAGCAGATCTTCGGAGATGCCCTATACTAAATCTATTTCCGCTTCCTGGAAACAGAAGACGAGTACTTCGATTACGCCCCTGCGCCGGTTCCTCCCCGAGGCCGCTGGCGCATTTCCGGAATCGGTTTACCCGAGCAGATTCTGGAGAAGGTTTACCGGGGAAACGCGATGCGGCTTCTGAAGCTCTCCTAAGGAACTCATCCGGCGTTCTCCAACGGCGTGAGCTGAAAGCCGAGGGCATGGGCTTTGGCTCAGAGTTTGCTTTCCTGACGCTTGGTGTAGCGGAACTGGTCAGCGGCCATGATGGCTTTCGGGGCGCCGAGTTTGGCGCGCATTCGACGATAAAAGTCCCCCAGTCGTGACTTGCTGTGATGGAGTGACTGAGCGGCCATTCGCAGTGAGGTAGCGGCACGGCACTTCACCTTCCGAGTGCCCGCCCAAAGTACCTTTCCCCCGTGTGCCGAAGCAGCGAACGTACGGCGCAGACTTCCTGGTCCGGACGATAGGAGGCACGCAACAGGCCGACTGAATGCAGGAATTGAAGCCACTGGCAGTCGGAAACGCCGGTGGATTCCATCGCTACCGTCTCAATGCCGCATCTTTTCCTGCCGTCGAGAAAACACTCCGCCAGGCGCGGCAGCAGATTCATACGCTTGTCGGTTTGGCGCAGCAGGAACGCGCCGCCATCGGAACTGATCGTCCCGCGTCAAAGCGCGCCACGATCTCCCGCGAACCGCACGCTTCAAATCCGAAACTGGACTGGTTACACTCTGTCATGGCGAAGGCCGTCCTCTTCTTGGCGCTAAACTGCTATGTGGAAACTCAGTTATGCCATGAATCACGACCTTTTGCTAACCGCGCCGTGAGAAATGCGGGTTAGACTGCGGCTATACCGATCACGGCTGGTTTCAGAGGCTTACCGAAGAAGGCGTTCACTTTCGTCAGCCGGTTGAAGGACAACGCCGCCCATTCGAGCGATTCTATTTGGTCGCCAGTTCTGGGCAGGTATTTGCGCCTAACTCGGAAAGACGGTTGGCGAGCAGCTTTTCGAGTTCCTCCAGCGCGGAACTGAAGCCCTCAATGCCTTCGGTCA
>JALYXI010000128.1 GCA_030947245.1 Acidobacteriota bacterium | reverse complement strand
CGGCTGGACCGGGAATCCGCAAATTCCTTATGCGAAATCCATACCCGATTACATTTTCCGCTGGCTCGGCTCCAAGTTTCTGGGCGCCGAATACGCGGCCAATGAGGGCGGCAATGAAGCGGGCAATTCGATGACATTACGTCCCACGGAGACAAGCGCGCAAGCGGCGCTTCCCTTCCCCGCTGTCGCCAGTGATGCGCCGAGTTGTTCCGAGTGCGGAGGCATCATGACCCGGAACGGAAGTTGTTACAAATGTGAAAACTGCGGCGGCACCAGCGGCTGTAGCTAACTCATCGAGCGCGTCGCCGGATATTTTCTAACCAGCCAGTCCCGCCAGCGGACTGTCCCGCGCTCGCCATCGGGCGCGATGTTATAGCCCGCCCGGAATGCCGCGGCGGTCCTGCCCGGCGCCGGAATAGAAATTATCGGCTTCCGAATTCGCCTTGCTGTTTTCCATGCTGCCGCAGCTTCGGCAACCGTCATCGGCTCGGGTCCGGCGAAGTCCCTCAGCAATCCTTGGGGTCCTGCTTCGAGCGCGCGCAGGAGCCGGTGGGCGACGTCCTCTGTCGCAACGCTCTGGACATGAAACCCGAGCGGAAGCGGCAGTAAAAACGGAACCCGGCACGCTGCTTCCAATAAACGATCGATAAAGACATGAAACTGTGTCGCGCGCAAGATCGAATGAGGGAAGCCGGCTTCCGCGATCACGCGTTCAACCGCTAGCTTGCGCTGGTAATACGGAAATGGAATTCGATCGATTCCCACGATAGAGACGTACACCAGGTGTTTGACGACAGAGCGATGGGCTTCGTCGATCAAACGCCGCGTCCCTTCTACGTCGGCTGCGGCGGCGTTCTTTGGATCGCTTGCAGCATGGACGATTGCATCGATGTTCGCGAGCGCTTCCCGCAATCCTTCGCCAGTCGCAAGGTCGATCTTCGCCCAGCCGATGCTCTCGCTAACATCCGAGCCCCGGGCCCGGCGGCTTGCAATTCGAACGCTATGGCCTGCAGCCATTGCTACGGATACAACGTCGCGCCCGAGGTGACCGGTTGCTCCCGTCACAAGAAGGTTCATGGGACCGGTTCTGGCTCTAGCTAAACCTCTACCCAGGCGTGCTTGCCGGAGCTTTCAAGCACTTTGTCGAGAATCTGCAACTGCCTTAATCCATCCGCGAACTGCGGATACTCCGCCGGTGCGCCGCGGTCGGCCACTGTGCGGTAGAAACGCCGGAATACCTGCTTGAACGTGTCGTCATATCCTTCGCTGTGGCCGCCCGGCAGATCGGCATAGGAACGCGCGGCCTCCAGCATTAACGAGGGATCTTTCACCATGAGACGATTCGGTTCATTCCGCTGTCCGATCCAGAGTTCGTCCGGCTTCTCCTGATCCCAGGTGACGGAGCCCTTCGAACCGTAGATCTCCATGGACAACCGGTTCTTGCGCCCGGCAGACATCTGGCTCACCGTGAACGCCCCGCGCGTCCGCTCGCCCAGGCGAAGCAGAACGGCCGCGAAGTCTTCGGTATCGATTTTAACCTCTTCATAATCGGAGGGCTGGAGCGTCTTTCCGGAGAAAGTCTCCACGGATCCCCTGGGCCGCTTGCGGGTCTTGTGAAACGTCTGCATATCCGCGCATAGGGAACTGATCCGCTGTCCTGTCAGATGCTCGGCCATGTCGCACCAGTGCGTGCCGATATCGGCAAACGCGCGCGAGCGTCCATTGGCCGAAGGGTCAAGGCGCCAGTTCCAATCCGTATCGTACAGAAGCCAATCTTGCGAATATGTGCCCTGCACGGCGTAGATTTCCCCCAGTTCGCCCGATTCGCGAAGCCGGCGGATTTGCTGGACCATGGGATAGTACCGCAGGTTGTGGAAGGTGCAGTTGGCCAAGTTCTTCTCTTTGGCCTTGTTCACCAGCTGTTCCGCTTCGGCCACGGTGGTTGCGAGCGGCTTCTCGCACAAAACGTTCTTCCCCGCCTCGAGGGACGCCATCGCCATGGGAAAGTGGAGCGCATTTGGAGTGCACACGTGGACGGCGTCCAGCGAAGGGTCGACGAGAAGGCTCTTGTAATCGCCGGTCGCGCCTTCCACGCCAACTTCGTCCGCGAATTTCCTCGCTTTCTCCTGGGTGGAGGCGGCGATGGCGACAATCTCCACGTTCCCCAACCGGCGAATGCCTTCAGTGTGCACGCGTCCCATGAATCCCGTGCCGAATACGGCGGTTCTCAGCTTTTTCATCGCCTTCAATGTATCGCAGAACTGCTAAATTAGTAACAACTATGGTGGTGAGAATCCGGGTCCGGCATTTGCCGGACGCGATCGCTGTGAAAGCTGGCGCAGCTGGCCTGTTGACGCTGGTTGCGGTGTCCTGTTTTTTGACCGGAGTTTGGATTCTGGGAGCGGGATTGCGCTGGGCGGGCGCGTTCGTTGTGGAGCAAGGCCTGTTTTCTCATTGGCAGGTCTGGATGGGCTTTGGTGTGATGGCACAACTCACGGCATTCCGGCTGGGCCGTGCGCGGCGCCAGTTGATATCCTGAAAGCAGTAAGGCTTCAAGACCCAACATGCGCTACGATACGCGACCCCGGCCGAAAGGCTTCAGTTTTGCCCGATCTCTTCCCGCCGGCGTCAAGTGGCTGCTGATCGTCAACATCGCTCTATTTATCCTTTATTACTTTGGCGCGAGGTCGAATGCCTCCCAATATTTCCTGCTGTTCGCGCTGGTGCCCAATGCGGTGATCCACCATCTGGCGATCTGGCAGCTCTTCACTTACATGTTCCTCCACGATCCGGGAGGGTTCGGCCACATTCTATTCAACATGCTTACGCTATGGATGTTCGGCACGGACCTGGAACGGCAGTGGGGCACCAAACGGTTTCTTAGCTTCTACTTCGTGTGCGGCGTGGGCGCCGGCATTTGCGTCGTGCTGATCAATCTGCTGTTCGGCTCCATGGACGCGCGCGTGATTGGCGCATCGGGGGCCATCTACGGACTGCTGATGGCCTTTGGCCTCCTATACCCGGACCGCACCCTTCTGTTTAGCTTCCTTTTCCCGATAAAAGCGAAGTACTTCGTCATGATTCTGGGCGCCATCGCGTTCCTCAGTTCGTTCAACGTAAACGGCGGTTTGAGCAACGTCGCGCATCTGGGTGGAATGCTGTTCGGTTATGCGTATTTGAAAATGCAGTTCCAGGCGCCGAATCTCGACTTCATCGGCAAGAGTTATCGCGATTGGAAGCTGCAGCGCGCCAAGAAAAAATTTCAAGTCTACATGCGAAAACACGATTCAGACCGCGGCAATTGGGTCCAGTAACCGCCTGGACGAAGCTTTCGTCCAGATAATATAGTTGCGAAAAGGCGTTTCTCCCATGAAATTTAAGTCTTTCTTCTTCGTCCTGCCCGTGCTTGCGGGGCTGCTGGTGACTGCGCAGGAAGGGCCGATTCAGCCCGGCTCAAACACCGTTTCGCGTCCGCGTAAGAAGGCATCGCCGGCCGATGAACCCGAAACCGAGCTTCCCAAAATCCCGTCCAAGTTAGCCCCCAAGACCAAAGAAGAGGGTTCGATGGCGGAAGGTCCAAGCTTCAAAGTGGACACAAACGTCGTTAGCGTGGATGTGGCCGTCCTGGACGACAAAGGCCACTTCATTCCCGGCATTCCCAAGGGCAATTTCCGCGTGCTGGAGGACAACGTTCCCCAGCAGGTAACCAACTTCGCAATGGGCGAAGCTCCGGAAACCGTCTGCCTGGTGGTCGAGTTCAGCAACAAGTTTCAGAGTTTCTATGGCTCCGGATGGTACCAAACTCTTTCCGCCGTTTACGGTTTCGTCGAAACCCTGAAGCGGGATGACTTCGTCGCCGTGATGGCGTACGATCTTCGCCCGGAAATTCTTTCGGATTTCACGACTGACCGGCGAAAGACGAATGAAGCCTTGCAGCGCCTCCGGATCGCCGCATTCTCCGAGGCGAATCTCTATGACGCCCTGGTGGAAGCGGAAGAGCGCATGAAGGACATCGAAGGCCGCAAAGCGATCGTCCTGATCTCATCGGGTATCGATACTTTCAGTAAACTTACATTCGATAAGACCCGCAAGATCCTGCAAAACGACGCCGTGCCTATTTACGCGATCGGTCTTTTGCAAACAGCCCGGGAACTTGCCGATGCGCGCGGCGGGATGGGCCCGATTCAAAGGCTCGATTTTCTTCAAGCCGACAATCAAATGAAGACGTTCGCCAAGGAGACCGGCGGGCAGGCATTCTTTCCGCGCTTCTATGGCGAGTTTCCCTCCATCTACCAGAGCATTTCGCAGTCGCTTCGCAACCAGTATTCCATCGGCTACAATCCTTTGAACCAGGCGCGCGACGGGAAGTATAGAAAGATCAAGGTCGATCTGGTAAACCCGGCCACAAATGAGCCTCTTCGCGTGGTGGATGCGAAAGGCAAACCGATCAAGTACCAGATCATTGCGAAAGCCGGCTACACAGCGCCTCGAACAGTGGAGTGAACGGTATTCTGTCCGGAAGTCAAGAACCGGATTCGGTTTTTTTTGAACAGGATGCGATCTCTGTAAAAGTGCGTTGACACTGTTGTCACGCGTTTGTTAATCTGCGTTCCGTCCCATCCGCTATGACTTCAGCCGATTCCGTATCAAGACTCCCCCATG
This sequence comes from Acidobacteriota bacterium, assembly GCA_030947245.1. Classification (GTDB taxonomy): domain Bacteria; phylum Acidobacteriota; class Terriglobia; order Bryobacterales; family Bryobacteraceae; genus JALYXI01. Next base: position 9,016 of record JALYXI010000128.1, on the reverse strand, counting down.
CCATTCTTCTTGTCGATGATAATCTCCACGGCTCAGTAGCCAGGAGGCGGGTTCTTCTGGATCTGGGCTATCTGGTGGAGACTGCGGCATGCGCGGAGGAAGCGCTCCGAATCATCGCCGAACGGGAACATCGTTTCGATGTTGTCGTGACAGATTTTAAGATGATCTCAATGGACGGAGTGCAGTTGATTGCACGGTTAAAACAAATCAGTCCGGACACTCGCACCATTTTGCTTTCCGGATTTGTGGAGCCCCTGGGGATGACGGAGGCATCGACCGGCGCCGATGCGGTGATCCCGAAATGCGCGACGGAAGTGGGGCAGTTGACGCGCACGGTGAAGAACCTGTTGACCAGACGAGTGGAGAAGAAGCCCCCCGCTTCGGTGAAGCGCGCCGCGGCATCCGTGGTAAAAAGCGTGTAGTGAATTCATCCCGCTTCGCGGCCCCGCTTGGCGCCTTGCTGCTGTTGGCCGGTTCGATGCCCGGCGCGGTTCCCGCTAAAAGACGTACCCGGGCCGTTTCCGTTACACCCGCTACGTCTTACAAGCGAACGGCCGCGCGCTGGATGCGCGGCATGTCTGTTCGTGACCAAGTGGCGCAGTTGGTAGCGATCCCCTTTAGCGGGCGTCCGCTCAACACAAGATCAAAGGCATACCGGGATTTCGTGAGGTTAGTGGCGCGCGATCACGTGGGCGGCATGATTCTTGTGAACGTATCGCAGGGCCGGCTGGTGCAAAAGGCCGAACCGCTGGACGTAGCGGCATTCCTGAACAAGATGCAGCGTTTGGCGAAGGTTCCGCTGATAGTCTCGGCGGACCTGGAACGCGGCGCTTCGATGCGCCTGAATGCGAGCACCGTGTTCCCTCACGCTATGGCGTTTGCAGCCGCGCGCGATCCGGCCGCGGTGCGAACGGAGGGCGTGGTTACCGCACGCGAGGCGAGAGCGGTCGGAATCCACTGGGTTTTCTATCCGGTGGCGGACGTTAACAACAATCCCGATAACCCGATCATCAACATTCGCTCTTTCGGCGAGAACCCGGACGAGGTTTCCACCTACGTCGATGCATTTATCGAAGGCGCTCATGCGGACACGAAGAACCTGGTCCTGACCACGGCGAAACACTTCCCGGGCCACGGAGACACATCCACCGATTCGCATATGAACATGGCCACGATCACGGCTGATCGCGAACGCCTGAACCGGCTGGAGTTCGTGCCCTTCCGCGCCGCTATCGAACACGGCGTGGATTCTGTGATGACCGCGCACATCTCCGTTCCCGCGCTCGACGACAGCGGCTTGCCCGCCACGCTCAGCCCGAAGATCATCAACGGCGTTTTGCGGGAGGAACTGGGCTTCAAGGGTATTGTGGTGACCGATGCGCTTGAAATGGGCGGCATCGCAAAAAAGTTCGCGGCAGGCGAGGCTGCCGTTCGCGCAATACAGGCCGGCGCCGATGTTCTGTTGATTCCGCCCGATCCCCATGCCGCGATTGAAGCCGTAACGGCGGCGGTCCACAGCGGAAAGATTTCACGGAAGCGCCTTGAGCAGAGCGTCATGCGCGTACTCGTTGCGAAAGCGCGGCTAGGTCTGGCAAGCCGCTCTATTGTCAATCTGGAGCAGGTGAATGAGATTCTGAATGCGCCCGAAGCAAACGCACAAGCTCAAGCTGTCGCTGATCATGCGGTAACACTGATCAAGAACGAGGGGGCATTGGTTCCATTGCGCGACCCCGCGAAAACCTGCTTCCTGCTGCTGACGGAAAGCCGCACCTCTCCGGAGGGCCAAGCCTTCGCAGCGGAAGTGCACAAGCGCGCGCCTGCCGCGCACGTTGCCATCCTGGACAGTTCCATGAGCAGCGAGGATCTGGCCCAATCCGAACAACAAAACGCCGGCTGTGAGGAAACCGTGGTGGGCGCGTTCGTTTCAGTGGCCGCATACCGGGGAGATGTGGCTCTGGGGGGAAACTTCCCTTCCCTGATGGAACGGCTGATCTCTTCACACAAGCCGCTCGCGCTGATCTCGCTCGGCAATCCTTACCTGCTGCGCAACTTCAGCGGAGTGGGCGCCTACCTGACCACATACAGCACTGTGCCGCCGTCCGAGGTGGCGGCAGTGAAGGCCCTGTTTGGTGAGATTCCCATGACCGGCCGGCTTCCCGTGACGATCCCGGGTACGGCAAAGTACGGCGATGGCCTGGGCGCCGCGCCGTAAAGAGACGACACGAAGCGGACAGCATGCTAAGCGGCGGCGAAGCCATGCCGGGTTTTCGCGAGCCGACCGCGAGTTAACAAAACGAGAACTACGGCTGCAAACAACCCGCAGAGGCCCATCACGAGTTCTGGATTCAGACCTTCTCGAAGGGGAGCATCTCCTAATAGAGCCGTTAACCACCTCGAGACGGTGTTGAACATGGCATGCGTGAAGATCGCCACGAGGACGCTTTGTCTGGAAAGGTTGAAAAGAAAAGTCATCAGGAACGAGAGACTGACGACGATCAAGAAGAAGTGAGGAACGCTACTGGAAGACCACGCTCTACAAAGAAACAAGGGGAGATGCCAACTCGCCCACAACAATCCGAGCAATAGGGAGGCCTTCCATGGCCCGATCATGCTTTCAAGGCGCGGGAGTGCAAACCCCCGCCACCCTGGCTCTTCGCCAAGCGGTCCGCCTATCAAAGTTGAGATATTGAAAACAGTAAAGGAAAGAAGGGCTTTCCAGTGCAGCGATGCGGAATTTTTAACGAGCAAGACCGCAGGCAAAACAGCAAATGCAAGACTGATTAAAAGCGGGCACAGCAGCAAGACGGCTAACCATCGTAGTGGATTCGCTATCACCCTCTTTCTCGGCCAGCGATGTGTCGTAGCTCTCAGGGTCAATATGGCTGACGCAGTAGGTGCGAGCGTGCCCAGAACGGTCATCACCGGTATAGAGAGATTCACAGGGAGCCATCCCAAGCCTGTCTGCGAGAGCCCCAAGGGTATGAAGAAGAGCCATGCTATGCCATACGAAAGGCTGAAGAAAATGATCAGTTGTCGTCTCTCTAACACTTGCTTCACCCTCTATCTCCGTAGGCGAAGGATCGACCTTGCAATTGAAGCTTTAAGCCGCATCCGATTCGGAATCCGCGCCGGCGCTGAAATAAGCGCAATCGGGATGTTGAAACACCAGCGCGCTGACGCTCGCTTCGGGCTCCATCATCATGCCTTCCGTCAGGTGGCAGCCTATCTCTTCGGGCAACAGCAGTTCCCACATGCCCTGCTGGTCATCGAGATTCGGGCATGCCGGATAGCCGAAGCTGTACCGCTTGCCGCGATAGCGCGAGGTGAAGCGCTCCTGCATCGTCATCGTAGGCGGGTCCGGGAAGCCCCAGTCTTCGCGAATCCGTCGGTGCAGCCACTCCGCGCAGCCTTCCGCAGTCTCAATCGCCAGGGCCTGTAACGCATGAGCTTCAAAAAATCGTCCCGCCTGCTTCAGTTCTTCGGACCGCTCGCGAATTCCGGCTCCGGCCGTTACGACGAAGAGCGCCAGATGGTCGCGTTGGCCGTCTTTGGCCGGCAGGATATAGTCGCTCAGGCATAAGCCGTTCTCGCGCAATTGGCGCCCGAACCGGAACGTATGCAGCGGCGAGGCGGCGCCGGGCGCGAACAGATGAATTGAATTCCCATCCCGCTCCGCTTCGAAGAAGCGCCACACGGCTTTGGCCTTCATGTATTTGACAGCTTGTTCTTTCAGGCTTTCCAGCATGTGGAACAGTTCGAGCGCTTTTGGTTCCTGCTGAGCCAAATTCTTTTCGAAGTTGCCCTTATAGCCCAGGTGGCGGCCGTATAGCATGAACGAATTGATGTAAGTCCAGACTTCGGGCAACTGCGGAACGTCGCGCACCTTGCGGTCCAGATAGGGCGCGGGTGGCACGGCCAGATCCGTTCGTACTTTGGCGCTGCGCTGATCGCTCATGGCAACCGTTACTTCCACCGGTTCCGGATCGGGCCCGGCAGGCTCGGTCTGAGTGTTGGCCTTCAGCACCGCTTCGCGCTCTGCCGGGTCCTGCAACCGGTTCATCAGAGCCAGGCCGGTCATTGCGTCCTTGGAATAGCAGACCGCTTCGGCGTAAGCGGGGCCGATTTTATTGGTGGTGAACTTCTGCGAAAGAGCCGCGCCGCCTACAAGCAACGGCACGCGGATTCCCGCTTCGCGCAAATCACCCGCGGTCAGAACCATTTGTTGAGCGCTCTTCACCAACAATCCGGAAAGCCCGATGGCATCGACAGGCTGGTGCTGCCGGTAGGCTTCGATGATCTTCTCGGAAGGAATTTTGATTCCGAGATTGATCACGTTGTAGCCGTTGTTGCTGAGGATAATCTCGACCAGATTCTTGCCGATGTCGTGCACGTCGCCCTTCACGGTGGCGAGCAGAATCTTGCCCCGGGCGGCCGTGTCGGCCTTCTCCATGAATTGTTCCAGGTGATTGACGGCGGCTTTCATCGCCTCGGCCGACTGCAGCACCTCCGCTACAATCAGCTCGTTGTTGTTGAAGAGCCGGCCCACTTCCGTCATCCCCGCCATCAAGGGACCATTGATAATATCGAGCGGCGCGGCGCCCTCAGCGCGCTTTAGTTCCAGGTCCGCGACCAAGCCGTCTTTGGTGCCCTCGACGATGTAGTTCGCCAGACGCGTGTCGAGCGGTTGGTCCGCTTTTGCGACCTTCGCTTTTGCCGGTGCGGCGCGAAAGTGCTCCGTAATGGCGGCTATATGGTGCTGGTTGATGGCGGCCCGTTGTTCGAGCGTTTGATGGCGCCAGTCTTCGGGCGCCGCAAAACCCGCGAAGGGAGTGTTGAAGAGCAGAGCCTCCGCCAGCTTCCGTTCCGTCTCCGGAATGGAGGCGAACCGTTCCAGCTTCTCCGCGTTCACAATCGCCAAATCCAATCCCGCCTTGGTGCAGTAGTACAAGAAGACGGAGTTGACCACTTCGCGAGCCGAGGCGGGCAGGCCGAAGGAGATGTTCGAAACGCCGAGCGCGGTCTTCACATAGGGGATGTTTGCTTTGATCAGCCGCAGACCTTCAATGGTTTCGACAGCGCCACCGATATAGTTCTGGTCCCCTGTGGCGCAGGGAAACACCAGCGGATCGATGATGATGTTTTCCGGCGCAGTGCCGTATTTTGCGGTGAGGAGGTCGACGGAGCGCTGGGCTACTTCCAGTTTTCTCTCGCGCGTGAACGCCTGCGCCTGCAGCTTGTCTTCGTCGATTGTGCCGACAATCAGCGCTGCGCCGTAAGAGTTCGCCAAGGGACAGACCTTCTCGAACTTTTCTTCGCCGTCTTCCAGGTTGACGGAGTTGATAATGCTTTTGCCCTGGCAGTACGTCAGCGCCAACTCGATCGCACGGGGATCTGTTGTGTCGATCATGATCGGCGCTTTGATGATCCGGATCAGCTTTTCATAGAAGGGCGGAATGTCCTCCATCTCATCGCGGTCGGTAGATTGAAGACAGACGTCGACAATTTGGGCTCCGTTCTTCACTTGGCGCCGTGCGATTTCAACAGCCTCTTCCCACTTCTCTTCCGCGATCAGGTTCTTGAACAGGCGCGAACCGATGACATTGGTCCGCTCGCCCACAATGAGGGGCCGGTTGTCTTCGTCGGCCTCAACCACATCGATGCCCGAATAGAAGGACCGGTGCGAAAGGGACTTCGGGACGCGCGGTTTGCGGCCCTCCGCCATCTGCGCGATCGCGCGGATATGGCGGTCCGTAGTTCCGCAACACCCCCCCACGATGTTCAGCCAGCCCTGTTTGATGAAGCGGTCCAGCTGAGAAGCCAAGGAGTCCGGAGTCTCCAGATACAGGCCCTCTTCATTCGGCAGCCCCGCATTGGGATAGCAGGAGATCAGCGTCGGCGAAAGATCGCTCAAGGTGCGGATGTGATCCGTCATGAACTCCGGGCCGGTGGCGCAATTCAAGCCGATGGCCAGCAAGTCCGCATGGGAGAGGGATGTGAGCAGGGAGTCGGCGGTTTGCCCGGCGAGCATAGTGCCCATCGGTTCGATGGTGCCGGACACAATCACCGGAATCCGTGTACCCGCTTCGCGCAACACGCGGTTGATTCCAAGCAACGCCGCCTTGATGTTCCGCGTATCCTGGCTGGTTTCGACGAGAAACAGATCGGCGCCGCCCTCCAGCATGGCGGCTGCCTGATCGTGGAAATTGGTTTCCAACTCCGCGAAGGTGACTCCGCCCGTAACGGAGATCGCCTTTGTACTCGGCCCCATGGAACCTGCGACGAATCGCGGCTTCGCGGCGGTAGCAAACGAGTCGGCCGCCTCACGGGCCAGGCGCGTTGCCGCTAACGTCAAGCTGTGCGCTTTTTCCTGCAGATCGTACTCTGCCAAAACCAGCGCCGTGCTTTGGAACGTGTTGGTTTCGATGATGTCAGATCCGGCTTCGAGGTAAGCGCGGTGAATGCCGGTGATGACATCGGGCCGCGTTTCGGCGAGCACTTCGTTGCAGCCTTCCAGCGCGGCGGAGCCGAAATCCGCAGCCGTCAAATCGCGGGCCTGCAGCATGGTACCCATGGCTCCATCGAGCACTAACACACGGGTAGACAGGGCGTCGTACAGCGCACGCCGGCGCTCTTCAGCATTGGTCACGTAAGTTCTTATTTTACCAGCATGCCGTCTGAGATATCATCTTGTCGATGACCCGCCGTACCGCCTTAACCCACACGATGAAAGCCGCCGCGGGAGCCGGCGCCGCGGCGCTGATTCCGCCCGCCCTGCCGGATACGCCGAAAGAAGGACGCCTGAAACAATCGGTATCCTGGTGGACCTACAAGAAATATATGAGCCTTGACGATCTCTGCAAGGAGGCCGTCCGCATCGGGTTGAAGGGGATCGACTTGGTGGAACCGCCCGACTGGCCCACCATTCAGAAGCACGGCCTGGTTCCTTCGATGACCACGGGAGCGGGGACCATCCCGGACGGCTTCAATCGCCTGGACAACCATGCGCGCCTGGAAACGCAGATGCGGGAGAACGTCGCCCGGGCCGCCGAGGCCGGTCTCCCCAACGTCATTACATTTTCCGGCAACCGGAAGGGCATGCCCGATGCCGAAGGGCTGGCCAATTGCGTCACCGGGCTGAACCGCGTGAAGAAAATCGCGGAAGAGAAGAATGTCACCATCAACATGGAACTGTTGAACAGCAAGGTGAACCACAAAGACTACATGTGCGACCACACCGCCTGGGGCGTCGAGGTCTGCAAGAGGGTCGATTCCCCGCGCGTGAAGCTTTTATACGACATCTATCACATGCAGATTATGGAGGGCGACATCATCCGCACCATCCGTGACAACTTCGCCTTTCTGGGGCACTTTCATACGGGCGGCGTGCCGAACCGCCATGAGATTGACGGAACGCAGGAGCTGGACTATCACGCGGTGGCGAAAGCGATTGCCGACCTAGGTTACAAAGGTTTCATCGCACACGAATTTGTGCCCTCGGCCGATCCCATCCCGTCGCTTGAAAAAGCCTTCCAGATCTGCACTGTTTAGAAATTGCAACCCAAATACGACGTAGTGGGCGTGGGACTGAACGCCACCGACACGCTGCTGATTACTTCGCACTTCCCCGCTTACGGCGGCAAGGTTCCCTTTCATGAAGAGATTCTGAGCCCAGGCGGGCAGGTTGCCAGCGCTATGGTGACCTGCGCACGGCTGGGGCTGAGAACCAAGTACATCGGCACGGTGGGCGACGATGAACGGGGCCGGGTCCAGATGGAGAGCCTCCAAGGCTCGGGCGTAAATTTGGACGATGTGCAAGTGCGCATGAACTGCGCCAACCAATCCGCGTACATCATTATCGACCAATCGACCGGCGAGCGGACGGTGTTCTGGCAGCGGCCCGACTGCCTGGCGCTGTCGCCCGGAGAGATTCGCGAAGAACAGATAACGGGTGCGCGGCTGCTTCACATCGACGGACACGATACGCCGGCCGTGGAGAAGGCCGCGCGGATTGCGCGAGCCAATGGGATTCCGGTGACGGTGGACGTGGACACGATCTACCCCGGCTTTGAGCGGGTGCTGCAGAACGTGGACTACCTGCTGGCGAGCTCTGAATTTCCGGGCCGTTGGACCAAGATCGACGATCCGCGCCGGGCCTTAGACACTCTTCAGAAAGAGTACGGCATGCGCGTGGCGGCGATGACGCTGGGAGCCCATGGCGCTCTGGCGCTGGTGGATGGCCAGTTCCACTATTCGCCCGCGTTCGTTGTGAATTGTGTCGATACAACCGGCGCCGGAGACGTGTTTCACGGGGCATTTTGCTATGCTGTTTTGCAGGCCATGCCAATCGGTGAGGCACTCGATTTTTCGAACGCCATGGCGGCTTTAAACTGCACTGCCATTGGAGCCCGCGGCGGCATTCAGGGAGCCGAAGGAGCCCGGCTATTGATGAGCCGCGCCGAACGCCGCGTACATCCGGATTTCGCGCGGCAGTCCCGGGCGCGCTAGATGTTTCCGATCCATGATGACCAGCCGATTTACTCGAAGCCGGTGGCTGTCATTCTGCTGATTGTTCTGAATGCAATCATCTTCCTTCACGAGATCCAACTGGACCCGTATTCGCGCAATTACTTTATTGCGCATTATGCGATTATTCCGGATCGCTTTAGCTTTTCCACACTGATTACGTCCCAGTTCTTGCATGGCGGCTGGCTGCACATTATCGGGAACATGGTCTTCCTATGGGCGTTTGGCCGCAGCCTGGAAGATGCCATGGGCAGCGCCAAGTTCCTGGTGTTTTATCTGGCCTGCGGCGTGGTTGCGGGACTGGCGCAGATCTTCTTCAACTTGGGCTCCCACGTTCCCACTGTGGGCGCAAGCGGCGCGATTGCCGGAGTGATGGGAGCCTATCTGATCAAGTTCCCGCGGGCGCGGATCCTCTCGATTGTCTTCATTTTCGTTTTCATCACCCGTATCGAAATCCCGGCTCTTTTCTTTCTGCCTTACTGGTTTCTGACAC
>JALYXI010000119.1 GCA_030947245.1 Acidobacteriota bacterium | reverse complement strand
CCTGGCCTCAGGCGCTCTCCGGGATTCGCGGCCTGGACCCAGACTTCCACCGTCGTGGTGCTTGGGTCCACTGCGGGACTCACCACTGTCACCTTGCCCGTCAAGTCGCCGCCGGGTCCCGAAATCGTCGCCGTCTTCCCCGGAGTGAGGACCGCTGCTTCCCTCACAGGAATATTGGCGCGGGCTACCACCTGGGAAATATCGACCACCGAAATCAACGCCGAGCCGCTATTGGCAATCTCGCCGGGAGAGACCGGACGGTCTGAAACCACGCCGCTGATCGGGCTGCGAATCTCCGCATAGGAGAGTTGCGCTTCCGCGCCCTGATAGTGAGCTCTGGCCGCATCCACCTGAGCGCGTCCCCCTTTCACCTGCTCCGGGCGCGCCACGGATTGCAGCGATTGAAGGTGCTTCTGCGCGGTATCGAAGGTACTCTGCGCCTGCACCATGGCCACCTTGGCATCGTCCGCCAGCTTCTGCGCAAGGGCGCCCTGGCGCACCAGTTCCTGACGGTTCTCAAACAGTTTTTTCGCCGCATCGAGAGTTTGTTGAGCGGTCCTCACATCCGTTTGCGCTCTGGTCAAGTCGTCGGGCATCGTCGCACCCGTGGTGGTCTGAAACGTAGCTTCCGCCTGCTGGTATTGGTTCTTGGTTTCCTGCGCCGCGGCGGCCAGATCCCTGTTCTCCAGCAAGGCGAGGATTTGGCCTTGGCGCACATGGTCGCCTCGATTTACGTAAAACTTGCGCACAGGCGCGCTGATCTTAGGCATCACATTGGCCTGGTTCACAGGGAAAAGAACCGCTTCGGCCGTGACTATTTGATTGATCGGTTCCCGCGTGACGGTCGCTACTTCAACAGGCGTCACCGGCTCCGCCGCCCCGCTTTTCGCCGCGTCATTCGGCTTGCTGGAGCAGGCAATCACAAGCGTGAAACACGCGGCGGTAACATATGCGTGAACTTTATGCATGGGTTTACAGGGTTCCCGTCAGACTTTGGATGGTGGCAATTGCCACCCGGTAGCGCAATAGCCCGTCGTCATACGCCACGCGCGCTTGCGCGGCGGCGGTCTGGGCGTCCACTACTTCAAGGGACGTGGCCTCCCCGGCCTTATAGCGCAGCAGCGCCAATCGCAGGCTTTCCGCGGCAAGGGCGCTTGAAGATTTGAGCGATTCCAACTGGCTCTGGGAGCCTTGCGCTTCCCGGTAGGCAAGCGCCAGATTGCCGCGCGATGTACGTTGCGCCAGAGCAAGGTCGACCGAGGCCTGACGGGACCGCAGAACAGCTTGGCGAACTCTGCTCTGCGTCGCGCCCCAATTCCAAACTGGAATGTTCAGCGTGACCTGCGCAGAGTAACCAAGGTTCTGGCGGTAAGGAATTACAGGGTTCGGTAATCGCGCATTGCCGGGCTCCGTCGGATAGTCCGTGCGGGCGGCAAACTGGTTCGCATTGATGCCATAGAAGAAATCGAATGCGAAGGAAGGAAAAAAGGCGTACCGGGCTACCGACACGCCCAACCCGGCTTCTGTGACTCCAAGCTGCGCCGCCCGTACATCCGGATTCACAGCGATCGCCTGCGCTCCCGCTTCCGCAAGCGGCGGCAGCACAGGCGCGTTCTCCAGATCGTCCACCACGCTGAATTCCTGCTGGAAGTCGGGAAATATCAGGACCGAGAGCGTGACCTTGGCCCTTTCCACCGCCAGTATGGTGTCCTGGAGATCGCGCTGGCGCTGTTGCAATTGCAGTTGCGCTTTGATCACGTCGGCGTGCGCCACCTCGCCCCCTTTTTCCTGGGCTTGCGTGATGTCGAAGAATCTTTGAGCTTCGGCGACGCTGGTCTGAGCACTGGTTATCTTCCGCTGGGCGGAAACAATGCCGTAGTAGTTTTGAATTACAGTGCCGACAATGCCCCGCGCCGCCACATCGACCCTGGCTCTCGCCGTTGCCTCTGCTGCCGCGGCTCTGCGGATCTCACCGCGCCGCACCAGCGAAAACAGTTCCTGGTGAACGATCGCTTGCTCGTTGTAAACGTGAACACCGTCATTTGCGACGAAAACGCCGGAAGGCGTGCCGTTGCCTTCCGTATAAATAAACTGGTTGAACGCGTTCAGCGAAGGCAGTCCAGCGGCTTTGGCCTGCTTCGTATCCTCCCGAGCCAGCGCGACGGCTAGATTGGCTGCATCGATCTGACCTCCATAACGGCGCGCGCCCGCAATGGCGTTCTGCAAAGTGAGGGTTGCATTCGACGGCGCAGGCGGCTGCTGGCACAAAATCGCAGGCGCGGAGAGAAACAGCCAAGCGGCGCAGAAGGGCCGGAACTTGAAAAACACTCGGGCGAGGTGCAATCTCACATTAAACAACACTGCGAAGCCTCCCGCGTGAGGTTGACAATAAAAGTATGCTCTCGAAATGGGCGGTTGTGGCAATGGTTACCGCGGTTCTCCTTTTTGGCGCGGAGCCGATCGAAGGAGTCTGGCGCCGCGGCGGGCTTCGCTGGGACATCAAGCGGGCCGGAAATCGATTGGAAGTAAAAGTGACCGCATTGGGCGGGAACTCCTATTCTTATAGCGGCGCCGCGGATGGGAAAGAAAATCCGGTGATTGGATTCCTACCGGGAACCACGGTTCGCATCACCGGATTCACCCCCAGGAGCTTCGAGGTCGTGATGTTCCGCAACGGCAAGGAGTTCTCCCGAACTGCCAGCGTCGTTTCGCCCGACGGCAAGCTGTTGAACTCCGAAACCACAGCCCAGGGAAGCAGTTCCAAGATGGTGTGGGCCCACTACTGACCGCGGATCGATGGTAGGCCAGTCTGATAGAATCTTGGTCAGCAGTTCTACAAGGAGTACCCCACCATGATTCGCCTTGATGCAGACAAGCCCGCGGAATTCTGTGATGGCCTGCGGCGGCGCGATTTTCTGCACGCCGGTTCCCTGGCCGGCCTGGGTCTCGGTCTGACAGAAATGTTCGGCTTGCGTGCACTGGGCGCCGCGCCTGCGGAAAAGAAGGATACAAACTGTATATTTTTGTTTCTGGTTGGCGGCCCGTCGCAACTTGACACCTGGGATATGAAGCCTAGCGCTCCCATCGAGATTCGCGGCCCCTATAAGCCGATCAAGACGAATGTCCCCGGGATCGAAATTTCGGAAAATTTCCCCCGAATGGCTCGCCAGGCCGACAAGTACACCCTGATCCGCGGAATGTATCACACCGCTGCCGCTGTTCACGATACCGGCCATCAAATGATGCAAACCGGCCGTTTGTTCTCAGGCGGCATCGAGTATCCTCACATTGGCTGCGTCCTTTCCAAGCTAAAGGGCCCGAAAGGCGACGTGCCGGCTCACGTCCTCATGCCGCATCCGATCGGCAACACGGGCGGCAACATGCCGCACGGACAGAATGCCGGATTTCTCGGCAAGACCTTCGACCCGTTTGTGCTGAATGCGGATCCCTCGGACCCGAACTTCAAGGTTCCGGACATGCTTCCCCCGGACTATCTGACCGCTTTGCGAGTGGATCGCCGCAAGAACTGGCGCGAAATGGTAGACCGGACCGTCAGCAAGTTTGAAACGTCTCAGGACGCGCGGCTTCTGGATTCCACATTTCACCAGGCTTACACGCTGATGTCATCCCAAAAGGCCCGGGATGCGTTCGACCTCTCGAAAGAGCCCGAGAAAATTCGCGAAAAGTATGGACTGAATCGCTTCGGGCAGAGTTGCCTTCTGGCTCGCCGGATGATTGAGGCGGGAGTTCGTTTCGTAACCGTCAACATGTTCGAAACCGTGTTCGACGAAATCACCTGGGATATTCACGGATCGAAACCCTTCAGTCCTATAAGCTGCTACCGGGATCTGGTGGGCCCAATGTACGACATGGCGTATTCCGCGCTTCTTGAGGATCTGAGCAGCCGCGGGTTGCTCGCCAATACTCTGATCGTCTCGACAGGCGAATTTGGCCGCACTCCGAAAGTGAATCCCGCGGGTGGACGCGACCATTGGCCGCAATGCTGGACCATGATGATGGCTGGTGGCGGTGTGAAAGGCGGCGAAGTATACGGCGCCTCGGATGAGATTGGCGGAGCGCCTCGCGATAACCCTACCTCGCCCGCCCAGATTGCGGCGACAGTTTACCAGGCCCTGGGCATCCCGCTCGAATTGGAACTGCCCGGTTCGCAGGGACGGCCCATCCCGCTGGTAGAACGCGGAACCGAACCGTTGAAGATCTTCGGATAAGCACAGCCATGTACAAACTTCTTTTCGCTTTTGCCTTCGCCGTTCCGTGTGGCGCCGCTTCTACCCTCCAGATTCTTCCCGCCGCCGTTACTCTCTCCGGGCCCGAAGCGCGGCACCAACTTCTGGCCGAAGCCACAGTTGCCGATCACCAGGAGGATTGGACACGGCAAGCGAAGTGGACATCGTCCGATCCATCGGTCGCCACGGTCGATCAAACAGGTCAGATCAAGCCTGTCTCCGACGGCAAAACCCGGATCACGGCCGAAACTCAGGGTCAGACGGCTTCCGCGCAGGTCACCGTGCAAAGTTCGCACGATGCGTTCACCTGGAACTTTCGCAATCATGTAATTCCCGTTCTCACGAAGGCCGGGTGTAATCAGGGGGCTTGCCATGGAGCGCTGGCGGGCAAGAACGGCTTCAAGCTGACCCTTCGCGGATACGATCCGGAAGTGGATTACGATACGCTGACCCGCCAATCCGCCGGAAGGCGAGTTTCCTTGCTGCAACCGGCGCACTCACTGATGCTGTTGAAACCCACCATGGCCGTCCCCCACGGGGGAGGGAAGCGGTTCGATACCAATTCACTCGAATACCGTGTGATTGCGGAATGGATTGCCGCTGGCGCTCCGGCTCCTGCCGATAGCGACCCGGCCGTCACTGGTCTGGAAGTCTACCCGGCAAGCGCCGCGCTGAAGCCCGGGGCGGAGCAGCAACTGGTTGTTCGCGCGCGCTATTCCGATGGAAAGATTCAAGACGTAACGCGCTGGGTAAAGTTTTCTTCCAGCGACGAAGGCGTCGCCACGGTAGACGATTTCGGGCACGTGAAAATGAACGGTTCCGGTGAAACCGCCATCACCCTCTACTATTCCAGCCGTGTCCTGTACTCCCGCCTCAGCGTGCCCTATCAAGTCCCCGTAAAGCCCGAAGTCTATACCAGCTTTAAGCGAAATAACTATATCGACGAGCTGGTGCTCGCCAAACTGCAAAAGCTGCATCTCGCCCCCTCCGCGCCCGCGAACGACGCCACATTCATCCGGCGTCTTTATCTGGACTCGATGGGTGTACTTCCCACCGCGGAAGAGGTGGAAATCTTTCTTGCGTCGAAAGAACCGGACAAGCGCGCCAAGTTGATCGAAGGGGTTTTCGCGCGTGATGAATTTGTGGACTACTGGGCATACA
>JALYXI010000118.1 GCA_030947245.1 Acidobacteriota bacterium | reverse complement strand
CTGTGGGAGCATGCCGTGAAGGACATGCTGATCTTCCAAAGCCTCCAACGCGGCAGTGAAGAAGTCTTTCCGGCTAAAGACGATTATCCGTTCTCCGAAACGGCAGTATTCGAACAACCCGGCTTCCCGGCGATGTATTTCATCGAGAAAAACTATTCGCAGGATCCAACCAATTGGTGGATTCCGAACCGGGCATGCGTAGAAGCGATGCTGCGGAGCGCCGGGTTCGCCATTGTGGAGCGCGCCGAACAGGAGGTATTCGTCTGCCGACGCAAGCTGTGATGTTCTGGAACGAGCCGAACAACCTTTCGCATTGGGACTTTCAGATGGACCCGGAGTGGAAGGTGTTTTCGAGCATGGTGAGCAGCGCGGCGGAGGCGGTGCAGGCGGAGAAGCCGGATTTGGCGCGGGTGCTCGGCGGCATATCGCCGATCGATCCGGCGTTCATCGTCCGGATGGAAAAGTCCGGAGCACTGGCGCGGATGGATGCGGTAGCCGTACACGGATTTCCGCTGGATTGGAACCATTGGCAGATTGGCGAGTGGCCGGAGAAACTGGCGGAAATTCGCGCAGTGACGAATCTTCCGCTTTGGGTGAGCGAAGTGGGAGTGTCGACATTCGGGGCCGAAGAAGTGCAAGACTTTGGGCTTCGGCGCACGGCGGAACTACTCATCGGGCAGGTGGACAATATCCACTGGTACAGCTTGTTCGATCTTCCCCGCGCATGGCCGGCCACCACGCGGCACCGTGAGGCGGAAGGGTCTTCCTACTACCGGCACTTCTATATGGGACTGCTGCGTGAAGATGGGTCGCCAAAGCTGGCTGCAAAAAGCTTCGCGGAGTTCGCGCCGGCCATGGGCATTTGCCAATGGTTCCACTTTGAGGATCACCGGTTGGACTATGCGGTGGAATGCCTGCGGGACTTGGGAGTGCGCAGGTTGCGGACCGGCCTGAGTTGGTCTGACAGCCTCCGGCCCGGAGCGGAAGCCTTCTACGACAGAATGATGCGAAAACTGGATGAATTCGACGTGACGCTAACCTTCTGTTACACGCCGGATTCGATGGGCGTGCGCCCGGACCACACCAGCCCGCCGCGCGAACCCGGGCAGTTTGCCGAGTTCTGTGGACGGATGGTGAAGCGGTATTGCTGATGTCAGTGCGCCCTCTCCACTTGCCACGATTCGTTGAAGAAGTTCGCATCGGTGACTTTGCCGCTCGCATCGAGGACGGCCCAGTCGGGCAGCTTCGCGGTTTGTAGAGCGTTCGAGACATAGGCCTCTTCGCGGAAAGTCACACCGCTGTTTAGGACTACGTATTTCTTCGGGTTCAGCGGGTTCGGATAGATCATGACAAGCGCATGATTTCCGTCTGGCCACTTCAGCGGCAGCTTAGAGGCTATGCGCGCATACAGCCCGTTGCTGCCTTCATCGCCCCAGAGAATCAGATTGCTGTTCGCGATATCGGCGTCCGTGACCTCTGTGTCGTTCTTCTGAGGAGCATCGCCGCGGAACTGCCGGCGCCATTCCCGGATGGCATGCGCTTCCTCGGAATGAACCCAACCGGCCATGGCGGGGTATTTCGGCGCGCCGGTAGGCGTCACCATGAGGAAGCTGAAAGGAAGGCGTCATCGATGGGGCCTTGCAGATTGTGACGCTTGCGAAACGCAGTGTCTTCGCCCGCAACCCATTTGCCGGATTGTTTGTGAAAGCTGGCGTTCAAGGTGCGGGCGGTATCGGGGCCGGGGACCTGAACCGGCTGGCCGTCCAGCGTGACTGTTATCATCTTCGTGGGGTCGAACGGCGCGCCGCCGGGCCCAAAACGAAGCGTCAGGGAAGAGATGTTGCCGGTTTGGGCTTGGACCGCGTGATCGCTCGTGATTTCTGCATCAATCCGCGCGCGTTCCCAGTGCTTCTCCAGGCCGTCCACTGTGATCCATTTCATCTGGTTGTAAGCCAGGGTCCAGGTGGTGAAGTGGATTTTCTTCGGTGTGGGCTCGTTCCCGCGCTCTACAATCGGGTCTATCAGCCGGTTAATCTCAACTTTTGCAGCAGGATGGTATTTGTGAGCGGTATTCGGACCAACAATGCGGGTGAGCGTCATGCCTTCGCGGGCGAGATACCGTGCCATGATGTCCGCGGCTTGTTTTTGCGGATCGATTTCTCCGTTGTAGGCCACCACGGGAAGCTGTGCAAAGTTCAGAGCGTAGTCCGTGGCATCGGTCCAGTGCCATAGCTTTTCTTCGTACCAGCTCGGGGTAATCTGCTGCTTATGATAAGCAGGGACAAACTCGCGGGTTTCCGCGAAACCGGCCCCTGGTGCGGCGGCAGCCCACAAACCCGCATGGTGGGCGGCGATGTGCCACACGGCTGCTCCTCCCATACTGAAGCCGCGAACGCTGATCCGGCGCTCGTCGATATTGTAATGCCGCTTCAGATCGTCCAGCGCCTCGAACAGATCCACTTCGCCGGCGAACTTGTTGGCGTTGCAATAACGGCCATACAGGTGGAGCACGATCGTGTCGCGAGGAGTAAACTCGCCTGGGTTTTTCTGGCGGTCGATAATGAAGTTGATTTCGGAGAGAGTCTCATTGCGGCCGTGGAACCAGAGATCGAGACGCCACTTGTGGGGGAGGTCGGGCGCAAAAGAAGTGGGGATCACGAGGCCGTAAGGCTGTAGGCTGCCGTCGATTTTCGAGGTGTAGGCGCGAACAAGCAAGCCGGTGGCACTCTGCCACGGCGCTGTTCCCGTCGCGAGTGCGTCGGCGCGGGCTTGCCCTTGCTTCAGAAGGTCCTTAGCGCTCGCGATCTCCGCGGGCTTAAAAAACTCGTTGCCTTCCACCGCGAAGCGAACGGCTTTGGCATAGATGGCGGCATCGGGATAGAGTGGATTGGCCCGGAGGGGTTCAAGAGTTTGGGTCAGCCGGGCGAGCGCAGCTTGTAGCTCGACGCGGTCCGCTGCCGGAACGGGAATTCCGGGTGGCGGGATGGTTTTGACGCCAGCTTGTGGAGTCTGGGCGGAAGCAAGGAGAGAAAGGACTAAACTGAGCAGCAGAGACCGCATCAGGAGCGATGATATCGCGCTCACGGGAAATCCGGACGCCATTTGCGACCGCGGACAACCCATGCCGCGAAAAAGGCCCTCCCAACGAAACGCATCACGTGGATACTGATCACGGCGGGCTATTTAGCTCTTGGCGCTTTCTTCGCGTCGCCTAACTGGGACCGAAACACGATGCGTCTGATTCCAGTGACGACCAGGTAAGTTGACCAGATAAATCCGGTGGCAACGAAAAGAATAATAATCAACGGCGCCGCGGTGTTCATTGCTGGAGAAACCTCGTCCGCGGCCGGACCTGTATCTCTTCTTCGTTCTGATTCAACCGCATGCCCTTCAATCGGCTGCATGACGGTTTTTCTTTAGTGAGGTTTTTCTTTGGACGGCACGCCTGCTGCATAGCCGGTCAACAATCACTCGGGCTCTAGAACGGCGGCGCACGGGTCCCGGCAAGTTGCTCACCGTTCCCTCTCTAACTATTCAAAAAAGCTGCTACAACGAATTCATGCACCGCCGCACCTTCCTTCAGTCCATGGCCGCAGCGGCGGCCGTGCCCGCGTTGGCCGCGCCAGCCACCGGTATCCGCCTCGGCTTCGACACCTACTCGCTTCGGGCCTTTGGATGGAAAGACATTCAGCTTATCGATTACGCGGCGGCCCAGCAGCTCGACACGATTCAGATTTCGAGCCTGAATGATTTTTCGAGCCTAGAACCGGCGCATCTGAAGCAGGTTCGCGAGCATGCCGGGAGCGCGGGCATCGCGCTCGATGGCGGCACAGGCTGCATCTGCTCCGCTTCGAAAAGCTGGAAGCCGAAAGACGGCAGTCCCGAACAGGTAATTACAAAAGGGCTCGAAGTATCGCGTGCGATCGGCGCGACTTCCATGCGCTGCTACATGGGCAGCAGTGACGATCGCCAATCTCCCGATCAACTGGCGCGCTGCATGGACGAGACGATTCAGGTTTTCCGCAAGATGAAAAGCCGCGCGCAGAACCTAAACGTAAAGATTGCGCTTGAAAACCACGCGGGTGATATGCAGGCACGCGAAGTGCGAACCATCATCGAGCAATCGGGCAAAGATTTCGTCGCGAGCTGTCTCGATACAGGAAACCCGATGTGGGTAATGGAGAACCCGCTGGTGACGCTGGATGTGCTTGGGCCTTACGTGGTTACTACGCACGTGCGCGATTCAGCGGTGTTCGAGACTCCGGAAGGCGCGGCCGCGCAATGGGTCGCGCTGGGGGATGGTGTGGTGGACCTGACAACGTTCGTCACCCGCTACCGGGAGGTATGCCCGCAAGCCGGTATGCAGCTTGAGATTATCACCGGCCGTCCCCCGCGGCGGCTGCCCTACTTGCGGCAGGACTATTGGCGCAACTTCTCCGCTATGCCCGCCTCCGAGTTCGCACGCTTCGTGGAGATGGCCAAACACGGCCATCCATTCATGGGCACGATGGTGATCGAGGATGCGCCCGGCGTGAGGAATCCTGCGTATGCCGCCGCGCTGAAAGAACAGCAGCGGGTCGATCTGGAGAGAAGCCTGGCGTATGCGAAAGAAGTTTTGGGAGTGGGCCTTAAGGCCGCTAAAACTCGGGCGTGATATATTTACAGGCAGGAGACCCCTCATGAAAAAGATTATCGTTTCAGCAACAATCGTCATGTCCTTCACCGCACTCAGCGCATTCGCTGAATCGATGACCGGCTATATCTCTGACTCTAAATGCGGCGCAAAGCACGCTGAAGGGAACGCGGAATGCTCCGCCAAATGCATCAAGGGCGGCGCGACTGCCGTGTTTGTTTCGGACGGTAAAGTTTACAAGCTGGATGACACGTCCAAGGTGGATGCGCACATCGGCCACAAAGTTACGATTGATGGCGACGTGAAAGGCGACACCATCACCGTTAAATCCGTATCCATGTAATTTTTCGGAAGGGAGAAGCCCCTTATTGAAGGCGGCCTCTCCCTTCCACCTTCCATACCTTCTCTACTTCTTTCCCGCGAATTCCATAGACCTTTCGATGCAGATTCACCGCCACGCATATGTGGTTCGGGACGATCCGCAGGTGTTCTCCTAACTCGAGCTTCCGTTCCGAATTAGTTGTGTCCAGAAACCCGTGCTCCTCATTCATCTTGTGAAAGCGCGTGGCAGGCGCCTCGGCGACACGGCCGAACGAGCTGGCATCGGGGCCATGAAAGCGGTCAGAAGAGAACGTCTTAGACCCACCATCGACGATAGCGGTATGGGCGCGCGGCGTGGAAACCACAGTCACCAGAATGGAAGCAGCGCAATCGGCCAAAGTGCACGCGCCGCTGGCCACCGTATTCAGGTCGTTATACACGTAGGTTCCCGGCCGGATTTCATTCAGGCCCTCGATCCGATGCGAATGAAAAAGGGCGGGAGTGGAGCCGCCGCTGACAATCTCAGGCGCAAGACCCGCTTTGCGAAAGAGCTCGACCGCTTGAGCGACATC
>JALYXI010000117.1 GCA_030947245.1 Acidobacteriota bacterium | reverse complement strand
TGCTTCGCACCGGTTTCCTTGAACCGCGAATCATTCCAGACCTGGCCGGCATTCCGCGCGTGCTAGTCTGCGGGAAAGCCGGATAACAAAACCGGATAACTATGCAGACGATCTTCCACGTGGATATGGACGCGTTCTTCGTTTCCGTAGAAGAGATCTTCGATCCTTCGCTGAAGGGCAAGGCCGTGGTGGTGGGCGGAAAGGCGAACGAACGCGGGGTGGTTTCGGCGGCATCCTACGCTGCCCGGAAGTTCGGCGTTCACTCCGCCATGCCGTTGCGCCGCGCGTACCAGCTTTGCCCGCATGCCATTTTTGTGGAAGGGCATATGGAACGGTACCGGGAGTATTCGGGACGCGTGTTTGAAATCCTGAACAGCTTTACGCCGCTGGTCAGCATGGCGTCCATCGATGAAGCGTACCTCGATATGACCGGCACAGAACGCCTGCATGGCCCCCCGCTGAAAGCCGCTCACCTGCTGCACGAAACGATGAAGCGGGCGACCGCGCTGAATTGCTCGGTGGGAATCTCGGCTTCGCGGTTGGTGGCCAAGGTATCGTCGGACCAGGCGAAGCCGAACGGCGTGTTGTGGGTGATTCCCGGCCGGGAGGCCGCCTTTCTTGCGCCGCTTGCCGTGCGCAAAATTCCGGGAATCGGTAAAGTCACGGAGCAGACCCTCCATCGACTGGGAGTCCGCACTGTGGGAGACATGGCCGCGCTGGACGAAGAGGTACTGCAGTCGCGCTTTGGGGCGTGGGGATTGGCAATGGCCGGCAAAGCCCGCGGCATCGACGCAGGCGGCTGGTTCGACACCGCGATCGGCGAGCATGCCGATCCGAAATCCGTGAGTCACGAACACACGTTTTCAGAAGATACGGCCGACGCCGACACGCTGGAATCCACACTCGCGCATCTGGCCGAACGCGTGGCGCGGCGACTGCGCGAATATGGCCTATACGGGCGTACGGTTCAGTTGAAGCTGCGTTCTTCGGACTTTACGACCATTACGCGCGCGCATACGCTCGGCAGCGCGACTCAACTGGATATCGAGCTGATTGAGGCGGCCCGCTCGCTGTTCCGTTCGAATTGGAAGCATGGCTCGCCCGTGCGATTGATCGGCGTGCAAGCCTCACAGTTCGATAAAGAAGAAGCGGCGCCGGCTTTGCTGGACGATGGCCGCCGGCAGCGCTGGAAACAGGTGCTCGGCGCTGCCGACCGCCTTCGCGACCGCTTCGGAGAGAACGCCGTTTCCGTTGGAACGGGCCTGAAAGGCCGTTACAAGGAGCGTGTCCAGGAGAATCCCGCGGACCTGCCGGGCAAGGCCGAAAAGTGATCCGCGTGGGACCGGAAATTTGCCAGGACCCGGACGCCGCAATCGGGCGGGAGTGGCTGGAAGCGGACGGGCTCGGCGGCTTCGCAAGCTCCACGGCGATCGGGCTGAATACGCGCCGGTACCACGGACTGCTGGTGGCCGCTCTCGAACCTCCGGCCGGGCGCGCCGTTCTGTTGTCGAAACTGGAAGAAACGCTGGTGCTGGATGGCCGCGCTTACGAACTCTCCGCGAACCAGTATCCGGGAACTATTCACCCCGCGGGTTATCGTTGGCAGACGTCATTTCGGCTGGATCCATTTCCCGTGTTCACCTGGCACGTGGAAGATATCGAGCTGTACAAGTCCGTGTTCCTGGTTCATGGGGAAAGCACGGTGGTGGTGCAGTACATCCTGCGCGCTCAGGGGCCGGCAGCGCGCATTCCGTGCAAGCTTCAGGTCCGGCCGCTGATTGCGTTTCGCGACTTTCACAACCTTACTCACGAAAACAACGCGCTCAACCCTATCTGCGTCCAAGAGCCCGGCCGCCTGACCATACATCCTTACCCGGACCTGCCGCCGCTCAATTTCTCCTACGATACTGAGACGTGCGCTGCTTCCGGTGACTGGTACCACCGGTTTCAATACGCGCGCGAGCGGGAGCGGGGTCTCGATTTCGAAGAAGACCTGTTCCAGCCTTTCGTTCTCGATTTCGATCTCACGGCAAAGGCGCAAGCGACTGTTATCGCTTCGCTCGCCTTTCACGATGTTTCGGAAGCAGGCGCTCTGCGCGCGGCGGAATTGAGCCGGCGCAAAGCCGCCCCCTCTCCCCATGGCGACCGTTTCGTGGTGCGGCGCGGCGAGGGCAAGTCGTTGATCGCGGGCTACCACTGGTTCGGCGATTGGGGCCGCGACACGATGATCTCGCTTCCCGGTCTTTTGATCGGTCCTGGCGCGACGGAGGACGCAGCAGCCATTCTGCTGCAGTTCGCAGGCATGGCAAGCGACGGGATGCTGCCGAACCGGTTTCCGGACAAGGGCGCCACTCCCGAGTACAATACCGTGGACGCGGCACTCTGGTTCTTCGAAGCTGTGCGCGCGCTGCAGGAAGCAACGGGAGACCGCGCGGCGGTTGACAACGTTCTACCCGTAATGCGCGGCATGATCCGTGATTACCGGCAAGGTACCCGGTTCGGCATCCGCATGGAACCTGACGGGCTGCTCCATTCCGGCGAACCGGGCGTACAACTAACATGGATGGACGCGCGCGTGAATGGCCGCGAGGTGACGCCGCGCACCGGTAAGGCTGTCGAGATTCAAGCTCTCTGGTATAACGCGCTTTGCATCCTGGCGAAACTGGACAATTCCGCGGAGCTGGCGGAACTGGCCGCGCGGGCAAAGCGGAGTTTTGCCTCGTTGTTCTGGAACCCGCAAACCCGCTATTTGAATGATGTATGGAATGACGACGGCACACCCGACGCTTCGCTTCGCCCCAATCAACTCTTCGCCATCGGCCTGCCGCACAAGATCTTCGACCGGAGTTCTGAAACGCTCTCGGTTCTGGATGCCGTGGAGCGCGACCTACTGACGCCTTACGGACTTCGCACGCTGTCGCCGCGCGACCCGCGGTACCGGGGCCGCTATACCGGACCTCCGGAAGAGCGCGACGCGGCCTACCACCAGGGAACGGTCTGGCCTTGGCTGATCGGCACGTTCGTCTGTGCTTACCTGGACGCTCATAAAGATAGTGAAGCGGCGCGTGCGCGGGCCGGCGAGTGGCTTCAGCCCCTGCTCGCTTACCGCGACGGTTCCGGCCTCGGCGCCCTTCCCGAGATTTTCGACGGCGATTCCCCCCACGCGCCACGCGGGGCGCTCGCCCAAGCCTGGAGCATGGCGGAGGTGCTTCGGGCGCAGCGACGCGTGGCGCGGCAACGCCCGGCGCAATGACGCCCGGAGCAAACATAAATTTCGGAAAGAAATGGGAAAGCCCGGACATCTCTCATTCAGCATGAAGAAAATTGCTCTCAAGCACCTGCGCGCCATCCGGTGGTTCCACTGGATCAACTTTCCCCTACTCGCCATCATGGTTTGGAGCGGACTATGGATCTACTGGGCGAACGACGTGTACCGCATCGGCTGGGGCGATCTCACGATTCTTCACTTTTTCCCCGACAGCTTTTACGGCCTCACCCACACGGACCACAAGCTTGCTCCGGGCATGGCGTGGCATTTCGTCCTGATGTGGGCCTTCATTCTGAACGGAATCGCGTACGTCTCTTACACGCTGATTTCCGGAGAGTGGCGCAAACTGCTCCCAGGCCGTCATGCGCTGCGCGATACCCTTTACGTGACGCTTCACGATCTGCATCTGCGCCGGGAAATTCCTTCGCAGGGCAAATACAACGCCGCGCAGCAGATCGCGTATTCCGGCATCATTGCGATGGGGTTCGGGTCGCTTGTTACCGGTCTTGCAATCTGGCGTTACGTTCAGTTTTCATGGCTCGCCAACCTGCTGGGGGGCTATCCGGCTGCCCGCATGGAGCACTTTATTCTCACGGTCGGCTACGTGGTGTTCTTCGTGATTCACGTGGTGCAGGTAATCCTGGCCGGATGGAATAACGCGCGCTCCATGATCTCCGGCTACGAGGTCGTCGAGACTCCGGAGGGACGGTCATGAAGCCGCCGGGCAAAGATCCCGTCGATCTCGAAATAAGCCGCAGAACACGCCGCAGTCTGATCACTGGCGGTATCGCCGCCGCAGCCGGTCTGGGCTTATGGGGCTGGATCGTCAACTCGCCCGAAGAAGGGGGAATTCAAGCGCCGCTGCGGCGCGGTCTCCAGTTCAATGAGAAGCTTTCCCGCGATTATTTCCGCGGGCGCCGGCTTGCTCCGGAGTTTCCGATTGAGCAAGCCGTCAAGAAAGTCCGTGTCAATGAAGACATCGGCATGAGCGAGGATATCGACCGCGCCACGTGGAAAGTGCGCATCGAAGGAGCGCAGGGCCAAGGCGCAGTCGATGTGCCGCTTGCGGCCATCAAACAACTGCCTTACGCGGAGCATGTCACGGAGTTGAAGTGCGTGGAAGGTTGGAGCCAGATTGTCCATTGGGGCGGCGCGCGCTTTGCCGATCTTGCGAAGCGGTACCCGCCGCCGAAGGGGACGCAGTATGTCGCGATGGAAACTCCCGATGGCGAGTATTACGTCAGCCTCGATCTTGAAAGCGCGTTACAGCCCCAAACGCTGCTGGTTTATGAGATGAGCGGCCAGCCTGTTACCGAAGAACACGGCGCGCCGTTGCGCCTCTGCATCCCTACGAAGTACGGCATTAAAAACATCAAGCAGATCGGCAAGATCCGCTACA
>JALYXI010000179.1 GCA_030947245.1 Acidobacteriota bacterium | reverse complement strand
TTCCTGAGGGACGTGGTGAAGGCCAATGCGGCGGAGCGGAACTTCCGTCTGGTTGCGCCGGACGAGTTTGAATCGAACCGCTGGAACATGGTATTTGACGTAACGGAGCGGCAGTTCACCGGCGAAGTGGAACCGTACGACAGCCATCAGGCGCATGAGGGCCGTGTGATGGAAGTGCTGAGCGAACACTTGTGCGAGGGTTGGCTCGAAGGATACCTGCTGACCGGGCGGCACGGGTTTTTCAGTTGCTACGAGGCATTCGTCCACATCGTCGATTCGATGTTCAACCAGCACGCAAAGTGGCTGGAGGCCACGCACAGGATTCCGTGGCGGCGGCCCATTGCAAGCCTGAATTACCTGTTGAGTTCGCACGTATGGCGGCAGGACCACAATGGCTTCAGCCATCAGGACCCGGGGTTCATAGACCATGTGATGAACAAAAGGGCGGGGGTGGTCCGCGTGTACCTGCCGCCGGATGCGAACTGCCTGCTTTCGGTGACGAACCACTGCCTGAAAAGCCAGCAGTACGTGAACGTGATCGTGGCCGGCAAGCAGCCTGAGCCCCAATGGTTAACTATGGACCAAGCCGTGCGGCACTGCACAGCGGGCCTCGGTATTTGGGATTGGGCAAGTAGCGACCGGGGAGTGGAGCCGGATGTCGTGATGGGCTGCGCGGGCGATGTGCCCACACTGGAAACGCTGGCGGCGGTGACCATTTTGCGGGAGAACTTCCCGGAGCTGAAAATTCGGGTGGTGAACGTGGTGGACCTGATGACGCTCCAGTCGGCGAGCGAGCATCCGCACGGGTTGAAAGATTTTGAGTTCGATTCGATCTTCACCGCGGACCGGCCAGTGGTTTTCGCATACCACGGGTATCCGTGGCTAATTCACCGGCTGACCTACCGGCGGCGGAACCATGACAATTTCCACGTGCACGGATACAAAGAAGAGGGAACGACAACCACGCCGTTCGACATGACTGTCCTGAATGAACTGGACCGCTTCCATCTGGCGGGCGACGTCATCGACCGGGTGGCGGGGCTGGCGGGGATTGGGGCGCATGCGCAGCAGGCGTTGCGCGACAAGCTGATCGAACACAGGTTGTATGTGAACGAGCATGGGGACGATCTTCCGGAAGTGAAAAATTGGAAGTGGACATCTCCGTCGTGATCCGGCTCAGTAAGGCTCATTTGCTTAGTTCGTTCTCTCGAAGCTTCACAGGCCAAGGGCGGCGGCGCCGCGCCCGCGTCAAATCGGATAGGCTCGTGGGGTGAACCGAAAAATTCTCCTTGCCGCCGGTTTCTGTGTGTTCGCCGCCGCCGCGCCCCGTATCTTATTTCCCATCTTGAAATCCAACGCCCGGCTGGGCAAACAAGAGGCCGGACTTTTTCTGCTGCCCACCAATCAACTGCTGCAACCCTGGGGCGAGCAGGCCATGATCAAGGGCAGGCCGGTTGACGCGGCCCTCGACAGCCGGAAGCGTCTGCTGGCTGTGTTGAATACCCGCGGAATCGATTTGTTCGACGCATCTACGAGCGCGCCGCTCGGCCGGATTGCGAGCAGGGCCACGTCATATACCGGAGTGGCGTTTCGACCCGGCGATAACGAGATCTGGGCGGGGGAGACGTCGCGCAACGGCCCGGACAGCATCCTGATTACTCCGGTTTCCGAAGCGGGGAAGGCCGGGGAGCCGGCGAGGGTTCCGCTGACGGGACATCCGGTTCCGGCCGGGATCGCGTTCTCCGCGGACGGAGCAACGGCGTACATCGCGATGAGCCGGGAAAACTCGGTGGCGGTGGTGGACGCGGCGAGCCATGCCATTCGCAAACAGGTGCCGGCCGGGATCGCGCCGTTTGCCGTGCTCGCTTCCGCGAAAATGGGGAGGATTTTCGTGTCTAACCGCGGGGGCCGATTGCCAAAAGCCGGAGATACTACGGCTCCGACCAGCGGATCGGAAGCGGTAACGGATCCGAAGACGGGTTCTTCGGTTTCCGGAACCATCAGCGTGATCGATGCGGAAACTCTGACCGCGCGCGAAGTTTCAGTGGGGCTTGCGCCGTCTGGCATGTCGCTCAGCCCTGATGAAAGTTTACTGGTGGTGGCGAATGGGCACTCCGATACCGTGTCGATTCTAAACACCAAGACCCTGGACCGGGTGGACGTGAAAATTCCCAGCTGGCCGAAAGGATTGATTGGAAGCCAGCCCGTTGCGGCAGCATTCTCGCCGGCGGGAGACGCAATCTATGTGGCCTGCGGCGGAACGAACGCAATCGCAGTGCTGAAGCGCGCAGGCACGGCGTGGAAGGTGGCGGGGGCCTTGCCGGCGGGATGGTTTCCTTCGGCGATTGCGGTGCTGCCCGATGGCTCGTTACGCGTGGTGAATTTGAAAGGCACGGGCAACACATCAAACGGCAAGGGTGCGTTCAATTCCACCCAGTTTGAAGGGTCTCTGAGCAGGATGCCGGCGCCTACAGCGGCACAGCTGTTGGCGGGAATGCGGGAGGTTCAGGCGGCGAACAGCCCGAGGATGGCAGCGGCGGGCGGCATTGAGAATCTGCCGTCGCTGGGGATTCAGCACGTGTTGTTCATCGTGAAGGAGAACCGGACTTACGACCAGGTGTTCGGCGATCTGAAGCAGGCGAACGGCGATCCATCGCTGGTAATGTTCGGGCGGGATGTCACGCCGAACCACCATGCGTTGGCGGAACAGTACGTGATCCTCGATAACTTTTATGCGGGAGGGGCGATCAGCTTTGACGGCCACCCCTGGTTGATGCAATCGTTCGTGAGCGATTACATAGAGCGTGCGTTTGCGGCTTCGCCGCGCGGGTATGCGTGGAACATGAGCGATGCACTGACAGTCTCGCCGGCGGGCTTTTTTTGGCAGGGCGCGTCACGCCCGCCGTCGGTTCGCATTTACGGGGAGTTCGGGTTGCCGGGGCGTTGGGATCCGAAAAAGCAGAATACGCTCGACATCAACGAGACGGAGCGGTTGAGTTGGAGCGAGTACTGGAAGCTTTACAAGGCGGGCAAGTGGCAGGACGCGGTGGGCGAGCGGAGCGGCGTTCCGGCGTTGGCGAACTTGATGGATGCGCGGTATCCGCAGAACGATACAAGCATTCCGGACCAGATCCGCGCGTCGGAGTATCTGCGCGAGTTGGCGGAGATGGAGAAAACGAATGAGATGGCGCAGATTACGGTGCTGACGCTGACGGCGGATCACACCAACGGGACGCGGCCCGGTTCGCCTACGCCCCGGGCGATGGTGGCGGATAACGATCTGGCGCTGGGGCGGATTATCGAGGCTCTTTCGAAGAGTCGCTTCTGGGCGTCGACACTGGTGCTGGTGGTGGAAGATGACGCGCAGAACGGCCTGGACCACGTGGACGGGCACCGGACCGTGGCGCTGGCGATTGGGCCGCACGTACGGCGGGGAGTGGTGGATTCGAACGACTACAACCACTCCAGCATGGTGCGCACAATTCAGGAGATCTTCCGTGTTCCGCCGCAAACGCGATTCGTTGCGAATGCGCGGGCCATGACGAGTGTATTCATGGCGGGGGCCGCGGCTGATGGTTACCAGGCACTGACGCCAAAGGTGGCTCTGGATGAGATGAATCCCGGGTTGAAGGGGTTGAAGGGGCGCGAGCGATGGGCGGCGGAGCAATCTCTCGCCATGAACTTCAGGGATCCGGATGACGCTCCGGAGGCGACGCTGAACCGGATTCTCTGGTGGAGCGTTAACGGGTTCGAGCGGGCTTATCCCGAACTAAGCCGGCGGAAGTAAACACTGCGCCGGTGCTTTGTCGGGGCGCCACCGCATCAACTTGGTCCCATGCCGGAACCGGCCGCCGCTGAAATGGTCATACCGCACTTCGACAACCAGTACGGGATCGAGAGGCTCCCACTCGGTCGAGCGTTCCGTACTCCACCGGCTGGGTCCGCCCGGAGCACGCCCGGTGAATCCCGGGGCCTTTCGAAGTTTCTCCAGCTTCCCGGTCAGCTCCGGCTTGTCGGCGGTTGGAATGGCGGAACAGAAGCCCACGTGATGCAGCAGCCCTTCGGCGTCATACAATCCCAACAGCAGCGACCCCACCAGGTTCCCTTTGGCCGCGTACCGGAACCCGCCCACTACGCAATCCGCGGTGCGCATATTCTTAACCTTCACCATGCCCTCGCGGTTGCCGGTCTGGTACGGAAGGTCGAGCCGTTTCGCTACTACCCCGTCCAGTTTCACTCCCACGCTGGCCAGCCATTCGCGCGCCTTGGCAACGTCGCATGTTGCGGGCGATAACTGAATGCGCTCGTTGCCGGGGAAGTACCGCTCCGCAAACGCCTCAAGCGCGGGACGGCGCTCCCGGAGAGGCTGGTCCGCGATCACTCGCCTTCTTTCGTCCACCAGCAGATCGAAAACAACTAACGATGCGGGCGTTTCCTTCGAAAGCTTCGCAATGCGGCTCGCGGCAGGATGAATCCTCTGCAGCAAGTTGTCGAATGAGGGCAGGAAGATTTCTCCGTCCACGACGAAGTGCTTCGCATGCACCGCCAGCAGGGCTTCGGTCACTTCAGGGAAGTACCGCGCCAGCGGCTCGCCCGCCTTCGATTGCAGTTGTACTTCATCTTCGTCCCGAAAGGCGATGCAGCGAAAACCGTCCCACTTGGGCTCATACTGCCAATCGTTTCCTTCCGGCAACTCGGCCCCGGTACTCGCTTCCATCGGCAGGTAGGGCGGCTCAATGGGCAGATTCATTTCAGGAATTTCTCCAGCTTCAAGCGCTTGGTTTGCAGCAGAAGCGGACGGAAGAGATCCCCCACTTCGGCTACGCGCGCCGGCATATTGCGGAGCGTGAAGTCCCGCAAGTGAAAGCCGCGCTCAATCTCCTCCCATGTCACCGGAGCCGACACGGTGGCTTTCGGCGTAGGCCGCACGGAATATACCGAGGCCAGCGTACGCCCCCACGCATTCTGGTTGTAATCCACCAACACCCGGCCTTCCGGCCGCTTCGCTACCTTATACTCCGCGGTGATCAGGTCCGGATGGCTGGCCGCCATCGCCCGCGCGAACTCTTTCGCAAAGCTCCAAACCTGCTTTTGTACCGGCCCGCGAACGATCGGCACGTAGATATGGATACCCCGCGATCCCGTGGTTTTGGGGTAGCTCGGAATTTTCAGCGCATCGAGCGCCTCCCGCACAACACACGCCGTTTGCAGCACCTGCTTCAGCCTTGCGCCCGGAACGGGGTCCAGATCGAAATGCAGATAGTCCGGCCGGTCCACGTCATCGCACATCCCGTACCACTGGTTCAAATCGATGCACCCCAGGTTCACCACCCAAAGCAGAGCGGCCAGATCGTCCACCACGGGAAAATCGATCACGTTGCCGGAAGCATGATGGATGGAACAGGTGCGCAGCCATTCGGGCGCATTCGGCGGCGTCCGTTTCATAAAGAAAAACTCTCCCGCCGCTCCGTTCGGATACCGCTTCATCACCATCGCACGCTCGGCCAAGTGCGGCAGCAGCACGGGCGATATGTCCGCGTAATACTGCAGCAGGTCCCGCTTTGTGATCCGCAGTTCCGGCCAGAACAGCTTGGTGAGATTCGTCAGCCGCACCGCGCGGCCGTTCACGGTCAGCTCAGCTTGCGCGCCATCGGGGATAGAGAGCACGCTCGGGCCACCGCACGTGATATGCCACGTCTAATTCAGCGACGCCAGCCAGCGCACCGCCCGCCGCCACTGCGCTTCCATTTCTTTACGATCTTCCGCATCGGGCGCCAATTCGAGATACTTCTCCAAATCCGCCCGCGCCGCTCCCATCTGATGAATTTGCAGATGCACCATCGCGCGCTGCTTGTAATGGTCCGCCAACCGGGGCGTTGCGTCGATCAGCAGATCCATCAATTGGAGCGCTTTCCGATATAACCGGCGCGAGAAATAGATCGCTCGCAGGTTGTGGATCATCCGGAACAGGATCTGGCGGTTGTCCACCGGCTTTAGTACCCGCGGGTCCGGGATCGACAGGTTCGCCCTGTCATAGCACTGGTCCGCGCTCAACAGTTCCCCGCGCTGGAATGGATCGAGAAACGTGGCATACTGCCCGTCGTCGTATTGCACCAGGAAGTGACCGGGTAGCCCAATCCCGAACATCGGCCGTTCCAGCCGCCGCGCTATCTCCAGATAAAGAACGGAAAGCGAGATGGGAATCCCCAACCGGTTTTTCAAGACTTCGTTCAGGCAGCTATTGTGCGGATTGTAATAATCATCCGCATTCCCGCGGAACCCCATATCTTCGAACAAAAACCGGTTCGCGCCGTTCAGAAACTCCCGCCCGTTCGAAGCGCCCCGGGTCCGCTCCCGAAGTTCCGCGGCATACGAATCCAGCAGTGCCAGGCTCGCCTCCGTCGGCAGCCCCGGATACTCGATCGTCGCAAGCGAAAGCGCGGCCCGGTCCAAGGTCATATCGCCGCGGTGCCCCGCCAGCAGGTACTTCAGTTGTGTTCTACCCGGTTCATCCACCGCTCGTCGGACCCTTCGTGCCGTAGAATAACACTTCCCTTTCCGGCGCTTTGGCCCGCTTTTTGTCCGTAAGCCTGCGCTACCATAAGGCTTCATGACGATCGCGGTTGCAGCCGACCACGCTGGATTTCCGCTCAAAGCGGCAATTCTGCAACTCGTCCAGGAACTGGGCCACGAACCGCTCGATCTCGGCACGCACTCCACCGAGCCCGTGGATTACCCCGACTATGCCGAAAAAATGGCTCGCGCCATTACCGAAAAACGCGCCGACCGCGGGGTTCTGCTCTGCGGCAGCGGCGCCGGCATTTGCATCGCGGCCAACAAGTTTCGGGGCATCCGCGCCGCCACTTGCCACGACACCTTTTCCGCGCATCAAGCGGTAGAAGACGACGCGGCCAATACGCTGTGCATCGGCGCGCGCATTGTGGGTCCATCCCTTGCCGTTGAGCTGGTCCGGACGTTCCTCAACGCTCAATTTTCCGGCGCAGCCCGGCACGTCCGCCGTCTTGAAAAAGTGAAGCGGTTCGAAGCTGACTTTATAACACAGGAGCACTAGGAGGTTTCCTGGTGATCCGGTAATCCCACGAGTCTATGCTGACCTCGGTGCGGCCGAAAAGGAACGAGTCAGTACGTGAGTGGATAAAGGACGGGAGCCATAGATCATCAAACCTGATCGATTGCTGGACGATTTGGGTATTGTGGATAAAGACCGATGGGTTCTGCGCGGGAACGGCCTCGACGCGCATGACCCCAAAGTTCTGACTGTCCACCCACACTCGGCCGCTAATCAGAAATTTGTTGCGGCTTTTGGGAGCTAGATCGAGAAGGTACGCCGGACGCTCTTCTTGGATTGCGCTACCGAGCAGCTTGAAATTGTAATTCTTAAGAACGATTCGCGTATGCGGCCGGATGTCATCCTGGCTAGCCTGCTCTTCCGCGGCCAGCATGGGCCGCAACACGCGTTGACGGATAACAGACGGCCCCTGCTCGGACAAAACTTCAAACGTCTTGTGCCCAGGAGAAGAATAGGTCATCCGTACCCTTATTTCCGCCTTCTTCTTGAATCTCTTGTTTTGCAATGTGTAGCGGCGCTCACAGGTGTACCGGATCAGAGAGTCCGACATCGCATGGTCATGTTCATCCATTTGGCGGAGTATTTCGGCCAGGGGAAGTGAGGGTGGGGCAGTACCGGCGGGCATCACTATGGGCGCCATGATCGCCAAGGCAAAGGCCAAGGTTCTCATTGTAAGGACGAGAAAGCGAGACTCAGAGCTTGGCGGCGGGGGGATGCACCGGCTTGGGAAAAATGGGTTGCGAGTGATCCGAACGGGACGTCGCGCTTGTTTCTCCGAGCATAAGCAAAGGCCCGGCCCGCCGCCTCACCCATACGCCAGTACGGATTAGAACGCATCAAATCGTTTCGCGCCATTAGTATTTCCCGCCGGACCAGCCGTTGCCATTTACCACCCCGGGTGATCAGTTGCGGCGGACTAGCGGCATTCACCGCGCGTTGGTTAGGCAAACATTCGCGAAGGCGCACGATGACGAGACGGGTATCAGTCACGAAAGCATCACCCGTACCGTTTTGAGCGGCGGAAGGTACTTTCGACCTCTCAATCCAGGAAACAGGACTGGCGCAAGAAGTAAAGGCGAGGTCGTAGGCGACTTTTTCGCGCTCTTCGTCAATTCTCGGATCAATCCGATGCGTGAAGGTACGTCCTGGACGCAGGTAGGCAAAATCAACATCTCGAGTAGCGGCGGCTATCCACAACGCCTGTCCATTCCATAGTTGAGGCTGTCTCCAGACCCGGATGTGGTGACGTTTGGAAACATCGTTGAATCCCTTTTGCCAGCACATATCCGCTTCCGCTCCGTTCAGCAGCAAGGAATTCATGGAAGCGGAATATCCCCGCATCTCGGCCGCCGCGCGGATATAGCCGATTCGCGAGCGGACTGAAAGAGGGCTCGCCGGGCCCCACCCCGCGGCGCGGAATGCACCAACTATCTGACTGCGTGTGCCGGCTAATAAGACGTTGGTTACATCGGAGAGGCGCCCGGATTCGGGGTCACTAGTGCGAAACGGCATCACTGCAACCAAGCGCTGGAGTTCGACCAGATCAGAATTTGCGAGGTCATCGGCGGATTCGGTCTGCTCCGTGGGCGCGATAGAGAGCAATTGCTTCGTTACTAGGGTAAGCTCAGTGCCCGCGGGATAGTAGATCTCTGGTTCCGGAAGTTGCACAACCAACGATTTGATGGCCCATTCAGCAAGCTCCGCATGAAAATGCCACAGCAGCATCGTTTTGATATAGCCACTCACCCGATAGGAAATGCTGCCCGTGGCGCGAATACCCTGTACAAGGCCTGCCGGTACGACGCGCTCGCGGCCATTGTCCACTTGAGCAACGTGCGCCAGGAAGGAGTTCGTCCCGCCACCGGGTAGGACGAGGCTGGTAAACTCCATTCCAAGCGAGGCCCGTTCGTGGCGGATTCCCAGGCCGACGCGGGTGACGGACTTGATCCGTCCCGAAAGAATGCTTCCCACAGGAAGCGCCAACCGGCTATTCACAAGAACGGGAGCAATGAGGACGGCGCTGATGGGAGTATCAACCGGGCTCGACCACGAGGCGACGGGAGTGTTCAAGCGTATTTGCAGATGCGAGCCCACCGGTACATCGATGGCCAGTAGCGAAGAAATTGAATGTAGAAAGCAAAGGAAACCCGTCATCGGGTCTGCGCCGCTGGTACGAACTGGCTTCTCGCCCGGATGGCCGGATTATTCATGAGTTGTAGAACATTTGATGTGAAGTCGTTCGAATCTTCAGCAAACAATCCCGCGCCCCCATGCCGGATCCCGATTCGCTCGCCGGTTGCAGGACTTACATATCTTACATGAATGATCCGATCCCGGCGGCTCAAATGCGGAGCGATTCAAAGCGACCACTCCCTATTTTCCCGGGAAAGGGATCCATCCGCGGGTAACGTAATCACTCAGCGTGATCACGATCAGAATACAAAGCCATACGAATCCCACGAAGAGTAACGCGGGGTTCAGGCGATGGTTGTGCAGCGCGTCCATGAAAAACAGAATCACCAGCAAAGCTTTCATGGCGGCAATAATGAGAGCGATCACCATGCTCCACGGCCCGAGATCCAGAAACGCAATCAGAGTGGTGGCGAGCGTCAGAAACAGCAGGCCGATGTAGACCACCAAGTAGGTCCGGAACGGAGTGATTCTTTCGGGTGCGGTTTGCTGCGGTGTCATTTGTGCATTCCGATCAGATAAAGCAGCGGAAACAGGAAAAGCCAGATGATGTCGACGAAATGCCAGTAAAAACCGATAACCTCGACCGGCGTGTGCCACCGGACGCTGAAGGCGGCCTGTGAAGCGCGGATCAAGAGATAGGTCAGCAGGCATAATCCGACGATCATGTGAACGGCATGAACTCCGGTCATCACGAAATAAAGGAACCAGTAGATCTGTTCCTGGCCAGGAATAGCGAAAGTGGTTTGGAAGTGTGGGCCGGGGACCTTGTGTTCCCGCCAATGCAGATAATATTCCGTAAACTTCAGCGTCAGAAAAACCGCGCCTAAGAACATGGTCGCGGCGAGAAACCCTTTGAGCCTGGCAATACGCCCGAGCTGGGCATTGTGGACTGCCATGACCATCATGAAACTGCTGGTGAGCAGCACCCCGGTATTGATCGCGCCAATGGTGAACTCCATATGGTGGGCGCCGGCCGTGAATGCCTGAGGATAATAAATCCGGTATACCGTGTACGCGAGGAACATGCCGCCGAAGAACAGTATTTCGGTAGCGAGAAACAACCACATCCCCGATTCGGCGGTTTCCCGCTGCTGGAGTTCGGTGGAAAACTGCTCGTGCAAGGACACGGAAACCGAATCAGCCAACGGAAACCTCCTCCCGCGCCTGGATGATGTTCTTGTCCATATCCTCGTAGTCGTAAGCATGTTGGGTCACTACCGGAGTGGCGGAAAAATTATTGCGCGGCGGTGGCGAGGCGGTCTGCCATTCCAGGCCCGTCGCCCGCCAGGGGTTCGGCGGCGCAATGCGCCCGTACCGGAACGACCAGATCAGGTAAACAAGAGGAAGCACATATCCTACGCCCATGATGGAAGCGCCCAGTGTCGACATAACATTGAGAACCTGAAACTCAGGAGGATAAGCGGCGTAACGGCGAGGCATTCCCAGAAATCCGAGCACGAATTGCGGGAAGAAGGTCAGGTTAAAACCGAGAAAAATGGTGATGGCCGCCAAGCGCGCGAGCGCTTCCGGATACATGCGGCCGCTGATCTTCGGCCACCAGAAATGAATCCCCCCCAGGTAGCCCATCACCGCGCCTCCCACCATAATGTAATGGAAGTGCGCCACTACGAAGTACGTGTCCGTGACGTGGACGTCCGCGCCCAGGGCGGCCAGGAAAAGTCCGGTTAAGCCTCCCGCCGTGAATAGGCCGATGAAGCCCATCGCATAGAGCATTGGCGTGTCCCACGAAATCGAGCCCTTATACATGGTGGCAGTCCAATTGAACACTTTGATCGCGGAAGGAATCGCAACCAGGTAGCTGAGAATGGAGAACACCATGGCGGAGTACACCGACGTTCCCGCGACGAACATATGGTGTCCCCACACCAGGAAGCTCAGCACGCCGATTGCAATGCTGGACGCGGCGACCATCGCGTAGCCGAACAATACTCTCCGCGAAAAACAAGGCACAATTTCGCTGATGACGGCCATGGATGGCAGCACCATGATGTATACGGCGGGATGGGAATAAAACCAAAAGAGGTGTTGGAACAGCACCGGATCTCCGCCGAGCGCAGGGTCGAAAATTCCAACGTGCCATAGGCGTTCGATGCCGAGCAGTAGCAGCGTCATCGTCAAAATTGGCGTGGCGAGAACGAAAATGATGCTGGTAGCGTAATGGGACCAGACGAAGATGGGCAGGCGGCCCCAAGTCATACCGGGCGCGCGGAGGCGATGAACGGTGATGATGAAATTCAGCCCTGTGAGGATGGAGGAGAAACCGGATATGAAGATGCCGACCGCCGCGGCGACCACGTAAGAGGTGGAATAACCGGTGCTGAACGGCGGGTAGAAAGTCCATCCCGTATCCACTCCCCCGGTCAGGATGGCGAAGAGGGTGATGAGACCGCTCACCATAAAGATGTACCAACTGAGCAGGTTCAGTTTGGGAAAAGCGAGATCTTTGGCTCCGATCATCATCGGCAGGAAAAAGTTCCCGAGAGTGGTGGGAATGGAAGGGATCAGGAAGAACCAGACCATAATGATCCCGTGCGCGGTAAAGAGCTTGTTATAGTTTTCGGTGCTGACCAAGTCGCTTTGCGGCGTCATCAGTTCCAGACGCATCAACACGGCGGCAATTCCCCCGATGAAGAAGAACGCCGTTACCGCGGCCATGTAGAGCAGCGCAATGCGCTTGTGGTCAGTCGTGAGGAGCCACGATTTAATGCCCTGCTCACTGGTTAAATAACTCTCTTTGCGCTGATGAGTGGCCAGAATCATATTTGCTCCTAACGGTTCTTAACGGGAGACGTGGCGTTGCTGGAACTCCCGGGCGCTCCGATCCCCGCGCCGGCGCCAATCGGTTTCGGCAGGGAGCCGGAAGTTGACGGTTCCTGCATCTCGGCCTGCGGGCCAATGGATTTGATGTATTCGATGAGTTGGATCAGTTGCTCCTCGTTGAGAAGACCGGCAAATGAAGGCATGATGTCCGCATGCCCATAGACGATTTTTGCAGCGGGCTGGACAATGGATTCACGAATGTACGCATCGTCGGCGCGCACCACGCCACCGCCTTGAATTTCGACGGCGCTCCCGTAGACGCCCTGCAGATTGGGACCGCGGCCGTGACCGTTGAAGTGGTGGCAGTTCGCGCAACCGTACTGGTGGAAAAGCTTCTCCCCATAGGAGGCGAGCGACCCTTCGGATGCGCCGGACGTGAGCCATGCCTCATATTCGCGGCGCGGCATCGCATAGATGTACCCGATCATGCCCGAGTGCTTCGCACCGCAGAACTCCGCGCAGAACAGATGATATTTTCCCGCTTTGGTAGCGGTGAACCATTCCGTGGTGTACCGTCCGGGAATGACATCCTGTTTGGTGCGAAATGCCGGGACGAAGAAGCTGTGGATCACGTCCTGCGAAGTCATGGTGAGCCGCACGGGAACGCCGACCGGAATATGTAATTCATTGATTTCGCGCTGGCCGCCCAGGTGCTGCGCCTTCCACATCCATTGTTTCGCGGTGACGTAGACCAGCAGCGCATTGTTCGGCGGTCTGGCCATGTCCACATAAACTTTCGCTCCCCAAACGAACATCACCAGCGCCAGGCCGGTGGGAATCAGCGTCCAGGCAATCTCGAGAGGTATATCGTAAGGGCGATGGCTGGTCGCGACCGGGTTCTTGGCGCTGCGGCGGTACCGGATGCCGAAGAAGATCACCAGACCCGCGATCAACAGGGCAAAGAATGAAGTAACCAGCAGCAGAAATAAAAACAGATGATCCACTTCGGCGCCCACCGAAGAGGCTTGCACGGGAAGCAATTGGAATTTCGAGAACATGGCCGGAGTCTCTACTGCGGCGGAGCCACTACTTTGTCCTGCAAGCCGGTGAGCCGGTCGCCCTCAGCGGGTTGAGATAGCGGTATTTGAGGACCGGGCGGAACGCGTGGCAAGCCGCGCCGGGCCGCAATCTGTAACGCCCGCTCAATTGGAATCACGGCGATCCCGCGTTGCTTGTCGACCCACGAATAGCTGGCGAGCGCCTTGTCATACCCCGCCAGGTAACCCTGTAGATCAACCTCGGGCGATTCCTGCAAACGCGGATTGGGCGGTACGCGCCAGCCCGCCGGAGCTTCAGGCGAACGCGGAGGGCTTACCTCCGCGCGGTGCGACTTGAACATGAAAAATGGCACTGCGACAAACACAGTCACAAGCACCACGCCCGCCAGGAAGAGGCCTGCTCCCGTCGCGAGGCGCGAAGCGCTTACGTCGGAACGCTCGTAGGCGACGGTTGGGCTTACACGACCCTCGCCGGCACGAACCGGTTGCTGTTCAGTGTCCATGGGCAAGGGCTCCTTCCAGATGCGGCGAACCTTCAGGCAAAATAGGGTAGCGGCGCAGATAGTACAGATAAGCGCTCAGCCAGATGCCCCCGATGGCAAGCGGCAAAAGAACGTCCGGTACGGTGACGCGAATGCCGTCACGGAATACATCCGGCTTAATGCTCCAGTACAGACCCACATACCGCATGAAAAGGACAATCCCCGCGATGACGATCATAGGCTTCCGGTTCCGTTTCAGGTCTCGCGAGAGAAGCAGAAGGAAGGGCAGGCAGAATTGGAGAAGGATCATCGCAAGACCCACCCAGCCCCAGTTTGTAGCCATGCGCGGGTAGTACCAGGTAATCTCCTGCCGTGTATTACCCGCCCAGATAATCAGAAGCTGGCTGAATGCAAAGTACGCCCACAGCATCACGAACATCAGCAGCAATTTGCCCAGGTCTTGCAAATGCCGCTTGGAGAAGTATTCCGACACCGGCTCGGTAACCGCAAGCACAGTCATCACAATGATGAGAAACGAGAGAGAGCTGAGACCCTGTTCCGCGATGAAGAGAAAGCCGATGATGGTGGAGTACCAGTGATCGGAAAGCGATACGACCCAATCGACGGCGGCGAAGCTGATGGTTCCTCCATAGATGACGATGGCCGGCGCGCTCAACCGCTGAAGCATGATTTCCAGTTTCGGATCGCCCGTTGCGTCCTGGCGCAACGACCAGCGTTCCAGCAGCGCGCCGATGCCGATCCAAATAGCGAAGTAGGCTGCTGCGCGGATCAGGAAAGCAGGCGTGTTCATCCAGATGTGCTTGTGGCGGAGGATCTCGTCATGCGCTACCAGTTCTGGATGGGACCAGTGATACAGCACGGGAATGCCGAAGGCGATTGGCAGGAACAAAATCGCGACAAGCGGAAGCGTGCGTGCCGCCGCTTCAGCCGGGCGGCGGATCATCACGCCCCATGCTCCGCCGGTCAGATATTGGGTCGCAACCAGAATGAGACTGCCGAGACTGACTCCGAGCCAAAGCAGCCATGCCGCCAGATAAGCTTGCAGGAAATCGAGCCATCCGAAGAAACCGGATATCACGCTAAGAACCGCGGCGGCGGCCCCGGCCCACAGCGCGTACATACCGAACCGGCCGAATTCCGCTTGAACTGCGGCGGGCAGCACAAACGATCGGGACGGCATTAGCGGTTCTCTCCCTGTCCCGCGATCTTGGTGAGGGCCTGGCGGTCCGCCTCGTCAAGTTCACTGACGCTGGCATTGCGGCTGAACTGAAGCACGCGTACGTATTCGGTAACGGCCCAGCGATCATGCACGTTCATTTGGTAGGAATAGTCGGGCATGGCTCCGTAGCCGTTGGTGACCACCGCGAAAATATAGCCGTCCGGCACTGTGCGCAGCCGCTCTGTGTGAAACGACGGCGGATAGCGGAAACCCCGGAGAGCGACCATGCCGCGCCCGTCGCCGGTGGGGCTGTGGCAAGGGGTGCAATAAATCCCGTAGCGATCCTGCCCGCGCGCAAG